>JAEOTV010000068.1 GCA_016839635.1 Promethearchaeota archaeon
ATTGTTTATTTGGCTTTCTACGGTTCAGAAGGATTAGAATTCTGGATTTTTATGGTAATCTTACTTAATTCTCTAACAAGTTTATGGGATTTATTAATTCCTTACTTACTTGTATTTACAACTAAACTTGATAAAAAATTCGAAATTTGGTAATATAATTTTTTTTTTCCTTTTTTGATCTTGCTCGTGATTTTGGAATATTATTCAAATTTAAAATTTAGGAATAATTTTCATTGATATGGAACTTACAAAAGAGATACAAGAATTTTTGCTAAATGAAGCGTTAGAACGATTTTTAAGGTATGTGAAAGTTTGGACTACTTCAGATGAGACTGTAGAGACTGTTCCCTCAACAAAAATCCAATTAGATCTTGGAAAGTTGTTAGTAGAGGAATTAAAAAAGTTAGACCTTGAAGATATAATTCACGATGAATATGGATTTGTTTATGCTTATTTGCCACCAAGTAAAGGTTTTGAAAAGGCACAACTTATTGGTTTATTAGCTCATGTTGATACTTCACCAGCAGTGAGTGGAAAAGATGTAAAACCTGTAATTCATCGAAATTATAATGGAAAAGATATAAAATACACTCAAAATAAGGATCTAGTTCTAAGCTTTGAAGATTCTCCCAATTTAGAAGATTATATAGGTCTTGATATAATTACTTCTGAAGGGGATACATTATTAGGCGCTGATAATAAAGCGGGAGTTGCTGAAATAATGGCCGCGTGTGCTGCATGGAAAAAATTCGATGAATTAAAGCATGGTCCAATAGTTATTTGTTTTACTACAGATGAAGAGACTGGTTTAGGGATTGATAAAGCTGATTTAAAAAAGCTTCCTAAAATATGTTATACAGTTGATGGTGGTGAGATGGGTGAACTAGAATTTGAATGTTTTGATGCTTGGTTAGCACTAACAAAATTTGTAGGGTTGAATGTACATCCTGGAAAAGCAAAGAATAAAATGATTAACGCAATACAAATTGCAAGTAGGTTTTTTAGTGAGCTTCCTGAATCTGAGTCACCTACACATACAGAGGAAAGAGAAGGGTTTTTCCATTTAACAAAACTCCAAGGAACCGCAGAAGAGGCTAACTCAAGAATGTTAATTAGAGATTTCATAGAAGAAAATAACCAAAGAAGGATGGACTATTTAAAAAATCTAAAGAATGCATATGAAATTCGTTATCCTGGATTAAAAATTGAGATTAATTTTAAACATCAATATCAAAACATGGCTAAATACCTAGAAAAAAAGCCAAAAGTTGTTAATTTAGCTAAACAAGCAATTGAAAAGGCGGGAGTGGAAGTTAAAATTAATCCTATAAGGGGAGGTACAGATGGAGCCCGTTTGAGTGCAAAGGGAATTCCAACACCAAATATTTTTTCTGGTGGGTTATTGTTTCACTCTAGAAAAGAGTACATCCCAACTTTAGCTTTACAAAAAGCATCTGAAGTTTTATTATTCTTAGCTGAGCTATGGACTCATCAATAATAAATTTCTTTATACTTTTATTTTTTCAATCTTTTTATAGTAGCTAAGGCAATTTCTCCTTCCAAGTTTACACAATCTTTATACCGATCTTCCTTCCAAGAAATATCCCATTCCTTCAAGAGGATTATAATAACTGTAAAAAATTGCACCAAATTTTATATTATTTTTATTACATTTAGTGGCTAAAACGTTAAGTTTTCCATTTTCCATTGAAATACACCCGAAAGATTCAATTATTGAATGTATTTAATTATTTAGATAATAATTGGAATTATTCGCGATTTCTAGAAGGAAATTTACTTTTGTATAATCTTTGAAAAATCAGTAATAGAAAATATTATAATGCACATAAATAATAGAATTGAAATATAGATAAAAGCCCAAAAAAACGAGAATAGATCATAAATTAATCCAAAAATTATTGATTCACCAAGCGAAATTAGCCCTACAGAGAGGTAATAATACCCATATGCTCGCCCTCTTTTATTTTTACCTGCTAAATCCGCTATATATGCTCTTGAGATTGGATCAACAGATGCTAAGTAGAACCCAAATAGGGCATAAATTATGATGATAAGAATAAAAGAAAAAATTGATGATTCAATTGGTATTGCTAAAAATACGCAAGAAAATAAGAGTATAGACAACCCACCAATAATTACTGGTTTACGACCAATCTTATCTGATAATGAGCCAGTAATAGGGGAAAATATCATATAAACGATGTTTGTTACCAAATAAAAGACAGGAATTAGAAAAATTAATCCAGGAGAAATATAAGCTGCAGATCTAGCTTGAAGGAAAGCAATGTCTAAGCTAGCAAATTCAATTACTCCAAGAATTATAATGAGTTTAATAAACTTTTTATCAATTTTATCTACTATAGGTTCTCTATAATATTTTAGCTTTGATTCATCTAACTTTGTAGGATCAACATCTTTAATGAATAGAAGCAAAATTATAGCACAAATTCCTGGGATAATTGAGAAAAAGATGATTTCAGAAAAGCTCCATGCCCAGAATAATAATAGAAAAGCTAGTAGTGAACCTACAACAGCCCCCAAAGTGTCCATTGCACGATGCATTCCAAAAGCTTTTCCTTTCTGAATCGCATAGTAAGATATTAATGTATCTCGAGAAGAAGTCCTAAGACCTTTACCAAATCTATCAATTGCTCTTAATCCAAGAACAAATTCCCATGAAGGGCTAAATCCAATGAATGGCTTAGAAAGATTAGATATAGTATATCCAGCTACGACAAAAGGCTTTCTTTTATTTATTTTATCACTCATCCAACCAGATAATCCTTTTAATATGTTTGATATTGCTACTGTTAATCCCGTAATTAATCCCAAAATTAATCCTGTTCCACCTATTTCTAAAATAAAAAATGGGAGTATACTTTGAATCATTTCACTAGAGATATCAGTAAAAAAAGAAACGAGACCCATTATAAAGACTGGAACTGAAACTCCTAAAATAAGTTTTAAACTGGGATGGGAGCTATCTTCTTCTACCATAATAAGAAAAATCTCAAAAGCCTTTTAATTGAATAAATATAATAAAAATAATTGAATAAAATATATTGTGATTCCAATGTCTGAAGATGAAAAAACATTAAATGTTCTTGATAAAACAATTCAAGCTGCAGAATCAAGTTTTAAGGATTTCATTGATGTACTAGAGACTTCAAGAACTGCATTACTAAAACTTGAAAGTGATAAAGAAGCATTAAGTAAAGCTAAAGAGACTCTTGAAAATGAAAAAAAGCTATTAGAAGGAGAAAAAAGTAAATTAGAAAGCGAGAAACAAAATTTAGAAAGAGAGAAAGTAAAATTAGAAGATGCAACAAAAAAACTTGAAATCGAGAAGCAAGAAAGAGACCAAAAAATTGGTTCTTTAACAGAAGAGCAAATAAAATTGTTAGATGAATATCAAAAAGTTAAGGTTGAATTATCTAAATTTATGAAAGTAGCGGAGGAAGCAGAAGAAGCAGAATATGATTTTGAGAGAGTTCGTGCCTTACTTTCTATTTATACTGTATTAGTTTCGGAGATATGGGCAGGACAAGCCCATTACAGGATACTTCTTACATTGCATGGAGATAAAGAAGTAATGACTAGAGATGAATTAAAAACAACACTAGGGATAGGTGGTGCTTTTGTGTTGCATTCTGTACAAGAATTAGCTAAAGTAGGGTTAGTAGAGTACGATATGGATACTAGTTCTGTTAAATTAATAAACCGATTATTTCCAAAAAAAGCATTAAAAGAAAAAAAGTAAAATTTCTTAAAACTTTCAAATTTTTTATTTAGTAATAACCATCTCGTGAAGTGTATTTCCTTTTTCTACGTATGACTTCCCATCAATGGGTATATTAAGTTGAAATTTAGAATTTAATCGAAAATACCCTGGTTTTAATTTTAAGAGATTTTTCGCTAAGAAACGTGTAATGGGTCCTAGTTCATAAAGTAAATTATCAGCATCAATAATCTCTTGAACTTCAAGGATAATGTCATAACGATTATCAAAATTAAATTTTAAAAATTTCGGATACTTATTTCCAGCTTTAGTATTATATTCAAAATTATCTTGCATTAATTCATATTCACCGGTGCTAATAATTACTTTTTCATTTTTCGCTAACATTAGGACTTTAATTGGATACTCCTCCATTTTCTTATTACATTTAATGTATGCAAAAATAGCTGTATAATTATCAGAGTATATTCTTCCCCAATACCAATAGTCTATTATCATTGCAAAATTAAAATTTAACCAATTATGATCATGATAACCAATACCCTTTACCTGTATTGTTTCATTGTTAACCCTAATAGTTCCTTCAACGCCTGCTCGAGGTAGAGCTACAACCCAGCCAAATTGATTTGACTTTCCAAACTCAATATAGCCTTTTCCAGGCTTCCAACCATGGACTTGAGCAGTATATTTTAAATGAAGTCCAAATTCACCTTCATCTAGGAAAATTTCGTAGGTTGGTAATTCTTTGTTAGAATAATCAACTTTAATATAATTTCTACCAATTTGAACATTTGGTAAATCCTGAGAAGCGATAAGATCAGAATGGAGGTAATCTATTACATTCTGAGTTTTTTCTCCATTTGGTTTATAAATCGTAATCTCTACACCAGTTTTGCCAGTTCTTTCGTGTTTTGCTCGAAAAAATCCAACTACAGTATACCCATTATCAAGACGAGCATCAAAATACCACCATTCTCTAGTTGCTTTCTTTTTCATATCAATGTGTAAAGCATCATCTTTAGGTTGGATTGGTTTAATTTCACCATCGTTTCTACCTGGACCCAACCAAGCCTCTTTAATTTTTGTACTCATAATTATTTTCTATCTTAATTCTTTTCTTTTATAAATTTAATTTACCCATCATAAATCGTTAAAAATCTAAACATTTTCAATAAAATAAGCAATTTTCTAATTCCACGCATTTTTACTTTACGAGTGACCCACTTTTTTGCAACTCCAATTAGCGAAAGCCGATTCATAGCAATAGCAAGGAAAGTTTGGGTATCCATCTCTAAAAATCCATTCCATCCTACTTTTTTCTTCTTCAAATTGACTTCTGGTTTATTTGGAATACTTTCTACTTTTACAAATCCACGATCAATTACAATTAAAGCCGCATTATTTAAGTTTGAAGCATTTAAGAGGATCTTCGTATTAACATTTCCAAATTTTTCTCGAAAACTCTTATTGTCATTTAAAGGTGTGAGAATACTATTTATTAGTATTGCAAAACCTTTTATTTTTTTATTTTCTTGGTTTGATTCTGTCATGATATAATTCTTGAATCATTTTCTTATTCATTTATGGCTGATATGTAAAACCCAGAATCAGATATATTATTTGGGTCAAATTTTTCTTTAATTTTTCTTAACCAGATATGATAATTGGACATATGAGGTCCGAATAACTCATGCATACGGTTACCTTCAACGAAGAATGGAGCACCAAGATGTTTTAGTAAATCTATTTGATTACTTTTATCCATATATTCAGCCATTCCTTCAACACTATTCGCGTCAGTTTGATCAAACATAGTAGGGGATTCCATATGAAAATAGTGCCCTGACTCATATGAAGTCATCCATGTTCCCTCTCCAAAATCGTTAACAATTGCCTTCTTCTTGATAAATTCTTGCTTTAAAGGAATATTTGATTTTGTACTCCGAAGGCATACAGCTGCTGTATCTGCTACTCCCTTAGAAGACTGAAAACCTCCAGTAGCTATAAAACCATGTAATCCTAAATTCGATCGAAGAGCTTCAGCATAAAATATAGGATTAGGAGTATATATTTTTCCGATTATGTTTTCTAGTTTAAACTTCTTAAGTATAAGTGCCATTACCTTTTGCTTATATGCAAATTCTCGCTTTGTACGGGCTGTTATCATTACAACTAATGGAGCTTTCATTTGACCTATTGGTATTTTATCCATTAAGCTTTCAATTGACTCAGAAAAAATTGCCATCACTGCAAATCCAGATAGATAACTGCAAATAAAAGAAATTTCTTCCTCTTCCACACCCAACATAACATTTTCGAGTTTCTTGAATTTTTTACAATCCAAAACATATAATTTCATATAATTAGGGACATCAAAATCATAGTTGGGAGAATATCCTCTAACTTTGAAATCTGTATTACACGGGTATGGGAATAATTTTACCGCAACTTTAGTAAAAACTCCGAGTCCAGATTTTGTGCCCGCCCAGCCTCTCATGATACCTCTTAAGGATGGTCCTGGTCCATCTCCATGGAACCAATCAGGATTGTTTTTTAGACCATAAGATCCTAATTTCATAATCTCTCCATCTGGTAATATCCATTCTACAGCTAAAACGTTTCTAGCACTATGTCCTGTAGAAGGAGATGTAAAACCCGGACCATTCATGCTCGTAGCACTAGCTAATGGAGAGACCATTGGACCTGCCCCTGGCATGTGAATTGTTAAATCGTATTTCATAGTTTCAACTTGTAGTTGTGCACCACTTACATATGGTTCTATTACAGCATAAAGATTTTTTTCATCAATTTTTATAATTTTATTCATCCTACGCATGTCAAAAATAATACAGTTATCAGTAGAAGGCTGATTCCATGGTCCTAACCCTGTAGATTGGATCTTTATTTGTATCTTGTATTTATTGCACAATTTTACAATTTTTTGTACTTCTTCTGTTGATGAAGGGAGAATAACTGCTTTTGGTATAGGGGAAAAAGGAATTGGTTCTTTATCATCCATATAATTAACAATCTCCATACACCAATTATAGGCATACACGTTGGTTATAACATCACCATCATCAATGTTACCCACACCAACAATGTCTTCAAATTCTTTAAAGATTGCTCGCTCCAGAACCATTTATGTAACCTCTTTTGATAATTCTTTAACAGATTTAGGTTGTGAATCTAGTGCCATTAATAGTAACTCGCTTATATCAAGAACTCTTAAATTCGATCCCTTGTCAACTATTCCATCATTTAAATTTGTTGAGCAAAAAGGACAAGCGGATGATACTATTTCTGCTCCCGTATCTTCAGCTTCTTCAATCCGGGTTTTAGCCGTTTTAAGAGCAAATTCTGGGAAAGCTGATTTTACACCTCCTCCAGCACCACAACAATATGAATATTCTTTTATCCGTTCCATTTCTACGAAATTGAGCCTTGGTATTTTATTTAGTAAATTCCGTGGAGAATCATAAATTCCATATTGTCCACATCTTTTTATTTTTTCAGGCATATTAATAGAAACAAGAGGCATCATTTGTAATGCATCCCCGTCCCATTCTTCATATGGTTCAGAATTACGCCCTAAATGACAAGGATCATGATAAGTTACTGTTAATGGCACTTCCTTTGTCAAATTTAATTGTCTGGTATCGAGTAATTCATTAAATAATTCCGTGGTATGAAGAATTTTGAAATCATATTTTCTTTCTAAAGGATAATCAACTTTAAATGTGTCATAACATCCCGCACAACTGAAAACCACTGTTTCTATTTCTTCTTTCTCAATAATATCAAGATTTTTGTTTATTTGGTCTATAAATGTATTTTTATCTCCAGTTCTCAAGATAGGACTTCCACAGCAATATTCGCAGTCACTAAGAATATTAAATGGATAATTTGCAGCATTCAATACACGAGCAGTAGCTATTGCTATTTCTTTTCTCCTATACGATGAGGTACACCCTACAAAATACAATGTCTTTGCTTTAGGATCAATTTTGATATCATCTGGTACCCACTCTAACCTCTTTTCATGAGGTTCATTATATGGATTATTATTGCTTTTTATGGATTCAATATATTGTTGCTGTTTTGGCATTGGTCCATATCCTAAAGAAACCAATTTTTCTCGGAGCTTAATTATAATTTCAAGTGGTTCAAGAGTATTTAGAAACTTACAGGAAATAGCACAACCACCACATTCAGTGCATCTATAAACTATTTCTATTAATTCTTGAGATGGCTCAAGTCGCCCCATTTCTAGCGCCAAAGCAATTATTATACGTCCTCCCCCACTATATGCATGAAAATTGAACATATCTATTGAAGGACAAATTGTAGCGTACTTTTGGCTTTTTATTTGAAGTTGTGGTATCCACTTACAAATTGAGCAACGCAAGCAGCGTTTAATCATCTGGTTATATTCTTGCTCATTCAATAAAGTATAAAATCCCCTTTTAATAAGATAAAGCTACCTTAAAATAAATCTTTTATCTCAACAGTGATGAATCAAATAAAATGATATCTATTAAGAAATTGAATAGTATGCTTTAAATTATAAAAATTTACATATAAAGAACGTATATTAGGAATTAGAATTTTAAACTATTTGCGAAAGCTCTTCCCAATATTGCTTTATATTCCAGTCTCTTTTTGCCTTAATGTTAAAAGCAATTTTTTTTAAGATATCTCTAATTCTTTCAGAATTTAGATAATGAAAATTTGGTGTTATCGCACACACCATAAATGTTCCCTTTCCACTTTTAGGAGCTATTACTGCATTTTCTTCTGTTTTATCTATCAAGCCATATGCATCAATTAGATCTTTAACAATCCTCATAATAAATTGGTTTTTCTCAAGAACTTGTTCAAATTCATATATTTTTATTAAAGTAGAATACAGTTGAGTTGTAAGCTCTTCAAGATTAAGTGAAGGGATTAAGTTTTTAGGAAAGAAATCTAATATTACAGGCCCCTTTCCATCATCCCAACTCAGATAAAAGATATAGTAAAAATCTGCTTTACTAAGTGTTTCAAGAGAAGGTTCTTCGTACTTTAAAATTTCCTTGAGCTTTTCCTCAAGTAATTTAGAGCTTTTTTTAATTTCTTTACTTTCTTTAATTTTCTTTGAAATTTTATCTAATAATGCCATTGGACTAAATGGTTTAGTAATGTAATCATCTGCACCAAGCATTTTTCCAAATCTCACATCATCAGGTTGAGTTTTACCAGATAGAAAGAAAAAAGGAATTCTTGACCACTCTGTTTTTTCTGACACTCTCATATAAAAATCATATCCATCTAATAATGGCATTAGAATGTCTGAAATTATTATATCTGGAGGATTTTCAAGATTTGAGAGAACTTCCAGCCCTTCTTTTCCATTTGATGCAGATACGAGGTCATAATCATTCATTTCTAAGAATATCTTAAAATTTCTTACAAGTACTTCATCATCTTCAACTAAAAATACAAGTGGTTTCATCATTACAAACTCATTTATTTAATATTGAAATTATTGATTCTCACCTATAATAAAAATAGAAATATTTAATATTTATGAAAACGAAAATGAGTCAAAAATCATTCCCAGACATTCAAAAATTATGGTTTTTTGATTTTTATTTTGATTTTTTTAATCATCAAAACATAAAACCCCAGGATTTAAGACATTATGAGGATCGAAAATTTTCTTGATTTTTTTTAAGGCTACCTGAGTAGAATTTTCATGTCTTTTATAAACTTCTTCAGCCCAAAGGCCATAAGGTCGATTAAAAAAGGCACCAGAATCTATTAGATTAATACTGGTTTTCAAAAACTTTTCTTTGACACCTAAAGTTTCTTTATTATTATCAGGATTATAATATATATCAAATTCACAGTGATATGCTGTACCTTGGTTGATTGCTTGAATATAAACACCCAAATTGTTTGGAATTTGTTCCTTGACCATTCTAATATATTCTTTTATTCTTTCATAATTCGAAATGAAAAAAATATCTTGGTATCCTCCACTCAATCGTAATCTCCAAGGATTTTTATCAGCTTGACCTAAAAAATATAAAATATCATTTTCATTAATCTTTTTATTCTCTGTTATTTCAAGCTTTTTATCTTTCATAATATCATTAATATCACCTTTTAGATATGATATTCTATCATCTGCTAATTTACCTCTTCCTGAAATAACAAATATTAAATTCCATTCAGATAATTCCTTAGATAAATGCAAAATATTATTCGAATCTTCTTTAACTAAACAAGCTAAATTGAGATTATTCAAAATTAATAATTCATCACATAAACGATATTTTAATAACTCATGCTGAAAATCTAAGAGTTCTTCAATATTATCTGATTGAACATGATAAATTTTTTGGTTTGAGGGTAGTAATTCTAATTTAAGTGTAGCCCATGTAACAATTCCAATACTTCCTTGTGCTCCCTGTATAACCCTAAATGGACTAAATTGAGTAGGACCCATTGGATTTACTTGAGCTTGGCCTGATTTTTTTTGTTGTCTAATACTCCCTGGTCCTGCTGCTGTTCCTGTCTTAAATAATTCACCATTTCCGAAAAAAACCTCAGTACAAAGTAATGGATCCGAACTATCCCACATATAACGTGGGATGGTAATAGGCTCACGCTCTAATGCTGCAGTAAGAACAGATTTTGAGGTTCTGGGAGATAGGGGCATTAATAACTTTAAACCTTTTTTATGTAAGAGCGGAATTAGGTCCGCAAAAGTTACCCCAGGTTCAACCATAGCAACTCTGTTTTTCCTATCAATACTTATTATTTTATTCAATTTAGAGAGGTTTAATATAATGCTGTTGTTATGCCGTGGAATTGTATCTCCATGGTGCCTAGGTCCTGAAGGAGAACTAACAGGAATTATAGAAAATTTTAAAGAATTAGCTAATTTTAAAATATTTTGAATTTGCTTTCTGTTTTTAGGCCAAATCACATATTTTGGATAATTTTTGGGAAAAAAACTGAGATCTTCCGAAAATGTCTTAAGTAAATGAGAATCATTTGAAATATTATTTGAGCCACAAATCTTAACTAACTCATTAAAAATTTGATCTTCTCTCATACTACGTACAAAAAAAAGATATTTCTTTCTTCTTAAAATATTTCTATCTATTAAGATATTTTCATTCAAAAAAATAAAACTTTAATTAGTAGATACGCATTATTAAACAATTATATTTTCTGTAAGAGTTATATAAAGGAAATTCTAATGAAAAATTATGATCTAATAATAGTGGGTGCGGGACCAGGAGGATCTGTTGCAGCGAAAACTGCTGCGGAAAATGGTTTAAAAACTATTTTCTTTGAACGTAGTCGTAAACCAGGTGAAAAAAATTCTTCAGGATGTGGGTTAGGACCCCGAATGTTCAAAGATTTTCCTGAAATGATGAAAAATTTAACCCCTGATAAATGCCCCTCAATGAGAGCTGGAACTGCTTCGCGTAATTATTTTGTAAATAAAGACGACATTGTGGCAGGTTATATTATGGCTCGACCAACAGAATCTGTTTCCTATGAACCTGCAAAATCATGGATTACTATGAATGTTTATCGTAGTGAGTTTGATCCTTGGATTGCAAAATTTGCGACTGAAGCTGGTGCTGAATTAAAGACTTCAACATTAGTCTTGGATTTGTTGAAGGAAGATGGCAAAGTATGTGGTGTAATTGATGAGAACGGAGAGAAATATAGAGCTCCTCTTGTTATTGGCGCGGATGGTGTCATATCAATGGTAGCAGAAAAATCTGGATTGAGAAATAGATGGGCTCAAAATCAAGTTACATTAACACTACAGTACGATTTTAAAGCGTCTTCGAATAAAATCGATGATATTATGGGGGATGAAACCCTAGCAGTTTGGTGGGGTTCAAATTTTCCAGCATCTTATCAAGTCTTTTTTAATGATGGCTTTCATCAAGGATTAGGAAACTGGATGAATTGGTGGGATAACAATCCATTGTATTATTTAAATCGTGTTATTAATCTAAAATATTATCAAAGATTATTGAAGAACCTCGATGCTAATCCACGTGAACTTCAAGCTCACCTTCTTCCTTGGTTAGATTATCCTTATAATACCCATGCTGATGGTGTTATATTAATTGGTGATGCTGGTGGTTTTCCATGTCCTCTAGAAGCAGAGGGGATATATCCTGCAATGGTAACGGGTAAAGCTGCTGCTGAAGTGGCTTCTGAAGCAATATCCTCTGGAGATGTATCAAAAGCAGTTCTTAAAAATTTTGATGAAAAATGGCAAAAAACAAGTATAGGAGAGGAATTTGCATCTGGGAGAGAGCTATGGAATATTTGGAAAGTTTTACCTTTTAGTCCAAAAGAAACAATGTCTTGGTTTGTACCCATGATCATGGAAATTCTTGGAGGAATATTTGATTGGTCTCAACCTCATGCCAAAAGAGTACGTCAGATTGTAAGTCATGTCAAGTCATATATGCCTAAAGCGACACCATTTATCATGGCATATGTAATTCCTCTATTAACCAAAGTTTTTGAAGACGATTTAGATAAATTAATGGATCCTAAGAAAATCATGAAAGTTTTACCTAAAATTTTAGACCTGTTGCCACAGAAAAAGAAAAAAAGAGGTGGTTAATAAAAATGAAAATAGAACTAGAAGTATTAACAAAACGAATTTCTGGTACAGGAGACTTCATTTCGATAGACTATAATAAATGTAATAATTGTGAGCGTTGTTTATTCATATGTATTATGAATTTATGGCGAAAAAAAGAAGGAAAAATCCGTATTATAGACAACTATCAATCAAAATGTCTAGAATGTGCTGCTTGTTATCAAATATGTGATGCTGGGGCAATAAACTTTCAATATCCAAAAGGTGGTACAGGAATAATAATTGAAAAAGGGTAAATCATATATATTTCGCTTGATCTGCGGAACTTAGCACATCTTTATTTCTTTGTTTTATCATATTAATAAATTCTTGTCGAGCTAAACCTAAGTATTTTCTTGGACCAATTTGATCTGGGTGCTCTGCTAAATATTTTCTTATCATTGCTGTAAAAACCATTCTACTATCGGTAGCAATATTAATTTTACACACTCCAAATTGAGTTGCTTTTTTTATTTGAGCTTCAGGGATCCCAAATGCTTTTTTCAAAGTCCCGCCATAATCATTAATTATCTTAGCATACTTTTGAGGTATAGAAGAAGATCCATGTAATACGATTGGAAACTTTCCTAACCGTTTTCTAACTTCTTGCAATATATCAAACCTTAATTCTGGAATATCTTCTTCTCTTTCTACTTTAAACTTATATGCCCCATGAGATGTACCTATAGCAATTGCTAATGAATCACAACCTGTTCTATTTACAAAATCTTCTACTTGATCTGGATCAGTAAAAAAGTGATCTGTTGCTTTTACATGTTCTTCAATACCTGCAATAACTCCCAATTCTGCTTCTACACTCACATCCCTTTCATGAGCGTAATTTACTATTTCTTTTGTAATACTAATGTTTTGATCATATTCTAAATGACTTCCATCAAACATGACACTCGAAAAACCGGAGTTGATACAGGTTTTTGCTAACTCGAATGAGTTTCCATGATCCAAGTGTAATGCAATTGGTATAGCATAACCCATATCTTTCGCCATTGCAACTGCTCCCTCTACTAAATATCTAACCATTGCTCGATTTGCATATTCTCCCGCTTTTGGACTATTTTGCAGAATCACTGGTGAATTAGTTTCTCCACATCCTATAATTATAGCTTGTAGTTGTTCCAAATTACTAAAATTATATCCCGGAACAGCAAATCTCCTTTCTAGAGCCACCTCAAACATTCTTTTTGTATTGGATAGCCCTAAGTCATTAAATGAGACCATAATAATAATGAAATAACTATACTAATATAAATGTTGATAACTAAATGTACTTGAAAAATCAGAGATATATATAAGAAAATAAAATATTTTTTTTTATGCTGGAACGGATATCTTTAACTTATTTCTAAGTTCTTTATAACGTGAACGTAGAGTGACTTCCGTAACTCCTATTGCTTGTACAATTTGTTGTTGAGTAACCTCTTTATTTTTAAGTCTACATGCTAAATATATTGCTCCCGCACATAAACCTTTAGGATCTTTTCCACTGATAGAAAATTTTGCTCTATATGCATTAAGAATTTTAGTTGTTAATTGCTCGATTTCTGAGTTCAATCCTAAATCTGTCATAAATTTTGGAATAAGAGATACTGGATCAGTTGATGGTGGATTTAAATTCATTTCTCTAACTAAGGTGGTATAACATCTTCGAACATCTTTAGCGTTTACTGAAGCTTCATTTAAAATTTCTTGAAGAGTTCTAGGAAGCTTTTTCCTTCTACATGCTAAATATAAACATGCAGCAACCATAGCATTAATAGATCTACCTCTTAACAATTTCTTTTTAAAAGCTTCAATATAAAGACGCATCGCATCTTCTTTTACATAATTAGGTAAGTTCAAAATGGTGCTAATTCTTTTTAATTCCGTAGATGCAATTAATAAATTTCTTTTCTGCCATGTTATACGTGTATTCCATTTAGCAGCTCTTTTTAAATCAGGACTATTAATCTTACTTTTATCCATTACAGTACTTAATCCCATATCTGGTAATAAAATAGATATTGGAGCCCCAGTTTGCTCTCTACTATTTTTTTCTTGACTAGTATATGCTCTCCTACCATTATGTGTAAAATCAACGTTTCTTTCATGAATAACTAAACCACATTGATTACATACAACATCTCCCGTATTAATCAATGGAATTATTGACCCCCCACATTCTGGGCATAAATTTAAATATTCACTAATTTTTGTTTTTGCATCCATTATAATATCCTCATTATCTTATTTTTTTTAAATATAATAAAACAATTGTAGACCAATTCTTAATTCCCCTCTACTTTTCATTTTTTATTTTATAACATTTATCCATATTTATTTTTATAAACCTACAGCTTGTAATTTTTCTAATATATTTTTCTGGTTCCTATTCAATTTATCAGGAACTTTAACTTTAATTTTTATCAATAAATTTCCTCTTTGATTTGAATTAATTTTATAAAATCCTTGATTTTTTAATCTTAGTAATGAAGAATCATTAGTTCCAGGTGGAACAGTAACATTTAATGTGTTTTCAACTCCAACTACTTGAATTTTTCCTCCAAGTGTAGCTGTAGTATAAGGAACTTCTTGTTCTATATAAATATCATCATCTCTTCTTTCAAATTTTGGATGCTTTCTTATATGTATGGCAATATAGAGATCTCCTGGAGAACCTCCATTTTCTCCTGACATACCTTTTCCTTTTAGACGTAATTTTTGATTATCCTTGATCCCTTTTGGAATATTTACATTTAAATTCTTCATTTGACCCGTTGTAGGATCTTTATATTGAACTTTTTTCTTGCCTCCATAAAAAGCGTCCATAAATTCTATTTCCATATCATACCTTAAATCTTCACCCTCTCTTGGAAGAGTGCTATAATTTGGAGATCTTGCTCGTGTACTTCCTCCACCTCTCCTATTAAACACATCAAAAATATCTCCTAAATCATTAAAAAAATCATTTCCACCAGTTCCACTCCTTGAATTACCTCGATTCCCAAATATTTCACTGAAATCGAATCCTCCAGGAGAACCCGATGTGGAATAGTAATAGGTTGTACCATCTGGGCTTCTATGAACTCTATCGCCTCCTGGAGCTCCTTCCCAATTCTGATATGTTGAAGAATCTCCTTCTACAACACCAAATTTATCATACATCTCTCTTTTTTTATCATCGCTCAAAATACTGTATGCTTCATTTATCTCCTTAAATTTTTCTCCTGACTTTGGCTCATCAGGATTAACGTCAGGATGGTATTTACGAGCCATTTTACGAAATGCTCTTTTTATATCCTCTTTTGAAGCTCCTTTATTAATTCCTAGTAGTTTATAATAATCTTTTGCCATATTTTACAACCCTTTTATATAATAATAATTTTTAAGTAAAGAATAAAAAAAATTAATAAAAAAAAAATCGAATTTAATCATACTCAGCATCAACTACATTATCATCTTGACCTGTGGCTCTTCTGAATTGTTCTTCTTCAACTTCATCTTGGGTTTTTCCTTGAGAACCATATGTATTTCCTGGGGGTACATCACCCATTCCTCCAGGTGGTGCACCTTGATAAGCTCCTTGTCCTTGTTGTTGTCCATACATTCGAGATGAGACTTCATGTAATGAGTTTTGCAAAGCTTCTGAAGCAGTTTTAATTCTGCTAACGTCATCAGATTCCATCGCACTTCTTAAATCAGAGATTTTATTTAGTATATTTGATTTTAAATCTCCTATGACAGCTTCATTTTCTTTTATTAGTTTTTCAGTTTGGTAAATCAATGACTCTCCATGATTTTTAGCTTCAGTCAATTCTTTGAATTTTTTATCTTCTTCAGCATTTCTTTCAGCTTCTCTTATTTTCTGTTCAATATCATCATCAGACATTTTAGTGGATGCTGTAATAGTTATTGATTGACTTTTTCCAGTACCTTTATCTTTTGCTGAAACATTAATAATTCCATTTTGATCAATATCAAATGTTACTTCGATCTGTGGCATACCCCTTGGAGCTGGGGGAATTCCATTTAAATGAAATCTACCTAATGTTATATTATCTGCGGCTCTGGGTCTTTCACCTTGTAGTACATGAATTTCTACTGCTGGTTGATTATCTGCTGCTGTTGAGAAGGTCTCAGCTTTTTTGGTTGGAATTGTAGTGTTCCTTTCTATTAATTTTGTAAAAACTCCGCCTAATGTTTCAACTCCTAATGATAATGGTGTAACGTCTAGTAATAATAAATCCTCAACTTCTCCAGTTAACACTCCACCTTGTACCGAAGCCCCCATCGCAACACACTCCATTGGATCAATACTACGCTCTGGCGCTTTGCCTAATAAGTCCTCAAATTTCTTTTGAATGACAGGCATTCTTGTGGGTCCACCGACTAAAATTGTTTTATCTATTTCACCCCGAGCCATCCCCGCATCTCTTAAAGCCTTCAAAATGGATGTATCTAATCTCTTTAATACTGGTTCAATCAGTTGTTCCAATTTTGCTCTAGTAAGTGTCATATTAAGGTGCTTAGGACCTTCGCTTGTCGCGGTAATATAGGGTAAATTTATATCAGTTGTAATCGATGTAGATAATTCAATTTTAGCTTTTTCAGCGGCTTCTCGAACTCTTTGTAATGCCATTGAATCTCCTTTTAAATCGACACCTTCATCTTTCTGAAATTCTGATACAAGATAATCAACAAGTATCTTATCCATATCTGTACCTCCTAATTGAGTATCACCAGCTGTAGAAATCACTTCAAATACTTGATTATCCATCTCCATTATCGTAACATCAAAAGTGCCACCGCCAAGATCTAATACTGCAATTTTTAATCTTGCATTTTTCTTGTCTAATCCATAAGCTACCGCTGCGGCAGTGGGTTCGTTAATTAAACGCTTAACATTTAATCCTGCGATCCTTCCCGCATCCTTCGTAGCTTGTCTTTGATTATCGTTAAAATAAGCTGGTACTGTAATAATAACATCAGTAACCTCTTCACCTAAATAAGCACTTGCATCTTCCTTAATTTTTCTGAGAATCATCGCAGAAATCTCTTGAGGAGAATATTCTTTACCATCGATTTTAACGGTGTAAGATGTGCCCATTTTTCTCTTTATTGCTGTTATTGTACGATCTGGATTTGAAATCGCTTGTCTTCTCGCTGGTTCACCTACTAATCTCTGACCATCTTTCGTAAAAGCAACCACTGAGGGAAATGCTTTACCGCCTAAGGTTAATCCTTCTGCACTTGGAATAATTGTGGGTTTTCCTCCAACTAATACAGCTGCTGCTGAATTTGATGTTCCTAAGTCAATTCCTATTATTTTTGCCATATTTCATCACTCTTTTTTATTTTAATTTATTTGTTTTTTTTTTTTGATTTTTTATTTTAAATTTTATAATTTTGATTTTTTTGAGATTTTGACCATTGCTGGTCTTAATATTTTATCTTTAAAGTAATAGCCTTTAGTTATTTCTTCTAATATCGTATTTTCAGGGAGATCATCTCGGTTTTTTTCAACTATTACCGCTTCATGTTTATAGGGATCGAATTTTTCACCTTCCGAGTTCATTGGTTTGACGCCTTCCTCAGTAAGTAGTTTTTCGAAATTCTTCACAATTAGTTCAAAACCGTTCTTAATTCCATCCATATTCTCAAAGACTTTTAGAAGATTCAATGCTCTTATTAAATCATCATAATGATCGATTAGTTTCTTTAAAATAAGTTCCATAACATATTCTCGATACCTACCGTTCTCTCGCTCTGAACGCTTTTTATAGTTCTCAAAATCAGCGCGGACTCGTAAAAGTGAATTCATAAATTTCTCCTTTTCCTCCATCAGTTCTTTAAATTTACGCCCATCATCTTTCATATCATCGAGCTCCTTGAGCAATCTATCGTTTTGTGTCTTGATTTTCTTGTGTTCTTCATCCAACGCTTCAAATTTATCTGCCTTCGCTTTAAGCTGTTCAAAATCACTTCGCGAAATTGAAATTTGATTTGATGCCCTACGCGGAGAACCGCGTTCGCCTGTAAATCTATCAAAATACTCTTCAAATACCATAGGTTTTATATCTCCCATTTCTTTTACAAAATTATAATTCATATTTTTAATTTTTTTGAGTTTTAAACCCCATTTTTTTTGTATGTAATTCTTGGTTGTCAATGAAAGATTTACATACTTTAATATACCAATATTAACTTGCATATTTAAAGGTTACGTTTTTATAAAATAAAGCAGAAATGACGGATAGGTATGTGAAAATGGCAAAGGTGATAATTTTTTTTTAAGAAATAAATGTGTTTCATAATTTTAATGAAATGAATTTCTATGGATATCTATGAATTTTTGTAATAAAATCTCTTGAAGGCATTTCTCCAAAAGCGAACATGTTAATCACTTGTTCCCTAAATATTGGATCTATATCAGCTAGTTCAAGCATTTTATTTAGGTTTCTGCCATCATTCTCGTAAAAGAAATTAATCATTGAATATTTTTGTTTGAAATTTCTAATGATTTTTTTAATTTCAGGATTAGTTCTATACATTTTTAAACTAGTTTTTGAATAATTTTCATCTTGTAAAGCCTTAATGGCAGTTTCTGCCGCAATTTTACCAGAGATTACTGCTGTTTGAATTCCTTCGCCACTTATGGGAGAAACAAATCCTCCAGCATCTCCTATAAGCATTAAATTATCATCATATAGGCTTTTTTCCAAGACTCCTTCCGCAGGAAATGAATATGTTCCTGACCAAATAACCTTGTTATTTGAGTCTAGAATATATTGTTTAACATTTGGATTATGAACAAACTCGTCATAGACTTTATGTAAATTATATTTTAAGTTAGCTTTACCAAACGTAAATATACCAATGTTAAACTTTTTTTTATTTATTGGGAAAATCCAACCATATCCTTGATAGGGTTTAAAGTATACATATACACTTTCCTCATCTAGTTGATGATCTCCTTCCATAATTGCACATTTTCCAATTGCTAATTCGCTACTTTTCCATTTTTGTCTTATTCCTGATTTTACAGCTAATTTAGAACTCATCCCATCAGCAATTATAATAAGATTTCCATAAAATTCCTTGGAGCCATTATTTGTTTTTGTTCTTATGCCAACTTTTTTTTGATTTCTAATAATGTAATCAAATGATATATGATTAGCAAAAAGCTCTGCTCCAGCATCAACTGCAGCGTCTCTCATTATATTATCGAGCTCTAATCTATCCATAATTATAGAATATTCGCTACTTGCTCCTTTAAACTCTAATCTATGATAATCTGCTGAATACATAACAACTCCTCTTATCTTGGGAATGTTTAGCTTTTTCAGCAGAGGGTAAAGATCAACAACACTAGAATGAACGGCTCCTCCACAAGGTTTCCGCCAATTCACGTTTTTTTCTATTAAAGCAACTTTATATCCTACTTTGCCAAGAACTTCTGCACATTGAGAACCTGAGGGTCCAGCACCACTAATTATAATATCATACATGATTTCAAATAATTATCTGTTCCAGAATTTTATAAGTACAATAATCCCCGCACATACTAAGACAGAAATTATGGCTATGCTAGATACAAACATAGTTGCAATTCCAATTCTAGCTGCGGTTACAGGCATTCCCAATTGCTCATATAACGTAGGAAAAATTACAAGTGATATTGCGAGTGTGATAAGGTTAGCACCAGCCACTCCAAACAAAATAAAGCCAATATTTCTTTTTTTCATTTTAAATAACTCTTTAGAATTTCTAAATAAGATAATGGTTGAATTCCAATTAAAAATTACTATAGTTAGATATATAATTACTAAGTCCTTAAGTAGTAGGTTTCATCGCCAGAAGTTTCTTAGTCGTTGAGAAATAGCACCAATTTCATCTGGAATTACTTCTACTTCTTTTCTTATCCAATCTGAAATCCATTTTTTTTTGGATTTAAACCGAGAGTCTAAAAATATTAATGCTCCCTTGTCTTTTTCTTTACGTATGGGTCTTCCAGCAGCTTGGTTTGCTCGTTGCATCGCAGGATATAAATAGCCCAAAAGCCATCCTTGGCCATAGAACGCTTTATTATAATATTTTATTCGAGCATTCGCTTGGGGCGTAAGAAGATGGTATGGGATGCCTGCTATTATTACAGAATTCATATAATTTCCAGGGAAATCTTCTCCTTCGGAGTTTCTACCGCCACATACTCCAAGCAATACAGCGCCATTTCCCGCCTTGCTTGAGGTTTTAAAATTTTTTAGTAATGCAGCATTTTTAGATCCTGACATTTGTGGTTCTTCAATATATAATCGTTTTTCATATAATTTGACAGCTTCCTCAAGCCCATTTAAAATTAAATCTTTTAGAATCTCATATGAAGCGCAAAAGATTGCAACATTAGCAGGGGTAGAAGAAATTACCTCTTCGATTTTTTCAATCATTTTTTTATACATAATGGGCGTTCTTTTTTTTAATTTAGTAGATACACCCTCAATAATCAAGGCTTTAATGTGTTTACTTCTGAAAGGAGAATTTGCGATTATTTCTTTATATCCTGCATATTTTCGATCCAAGCCAGTTAAATTTTTATATATATAAGGATTAACTGTTCCAGTAAGATTAAGACATGCATATGTGTGCCTAAAGAGTGGTATAGTTACCTCACGTGGTTCTAATGATACAACTTCTAAGGATATTGTTTTCTCATTATTTTTTTTTATTACGTGATAACAGAAAAAATATCTTTCTGATCTACATTTCTCAATCCAGTTTTGCCAAAATCTTGCTAAAATTCTCATTCTATTTAGTTCTATTCTTGTTTTTATAGGTAGTCTTTGTAAAAGAAATCCTAATCTATCGAGCTCAGCAGCAAGATTCATCCCTAAGGCTTGATATAAATTCTCTAGAAATTTAAATGGGTCCAGTTTAATACTGGCTGTAGATGAAATTTCCTTATACTTCTTCTTAAGATGTTCTATCAAAAAATTTACAAATTTGGTGTATTGAGGAGGCAGCCGATTTGGCTTTAGGTCTTGCAAACATGAAATAAGAAATGAGAGAGAGAGTTTATCAGATTTTACTTTGGTTGCCATATCTACAACATTATGACATTCGTCTATGACAAGAATACAATCTTCTAATGAAGTTGTTAATAAATTAAGAATTTGAAAACGAATATCAGGATTAAACATCCATTGGAAATTGCAAACAATTATCTGAGCTTTATTTAATATATACTTGGAGAAATAATAAGGACAATAATCTTTTTCTTTACAATATTCAATTAGTTCTTGAGCATCACGAGGGCTCTCGAAATAAGAAAGATCTTCAGGATTTTTATTCTCATGAAGTTTGTTATAAAAATTGCACGATTCGCGAATTCTTAAATCTGAACATATTAACATTGCATCCATGGGAGAGAGTTTAGAATCTAACAATGATGAATTCAAGCACATTTCATTTCTACCTCTAAGTGACAACCCATTTATTTTTAATTTAGAAGAATGAATTTTCTTGAGTTCATTAATAACTCTAGCAGATTGAGTATGGGTTCTACATAAATAAATCATCTTCAATCCTTTTTCATAGACTAAAGGAAGTATAGCACTTAAAGCTGTGATAGTTTTCCCGGAACCACTTGGTGCAATTAATAAAACATTTTTTTTTAACCGAACACTCAATTCAATTTCACGGATAATCTCTTGTTGCTCTGAGCGATAAGAATGATAAGGAAAAAAATTCATATATGATAGATTAGCATCCATACTAGTTAAAGAACAGATATTTTTTTTATTAATAATGAGAAACTGGATTTGAGGACTATTATACAATATGATATAACATTTAGTTATAAAATTTAATAGAGTGAATATTTTTTATACTGCAAAAAATTTACTGCAGCTTTTGTTTAATATTTTGCCCATATAATAGCACTGCATTTTCTAAATTATCAACTAGTTCTGGAGAATTAGATAATGAATCGTCTTGAATTGTTTCTAGGATAGAATATGTTATAAAAATTCTTTCATAATCTAATTTAGAATAAAAACGGGTTTTACCTTCACTACTCAGTGGAGATGCTCCCATTATAACACGTATTTTTAAGTAAGGTAGATTTTCATTATTTAAATCTTCAATTTGTCTTTTTTCCTTGCCACAATTCTCACATCGATACATTATTGTTTTAGATCCATCTTTATAATTAATTCTTTCCCCATATAATCTTAACAAACTTTCGCAATTATTACATTTTGGCAACCAACAATAAATAGAAACAAAATCGTTTAAGTACATCTGTGCTAATCTAATTTTTTTCAAGAAGTTTAAGAAATCTTCTGAATATGTTATGTATCTATGGTTTTTTAATAATTTATTTGGAAATATTGTTTCATTCAAAGAATCAAATCCACATCTATAACCCAAATGAATCATTCGAGGGATGAGATAACTAAGGATTTTAATATCGGGATTATCGGATATTTTGTTATAAAGAGTAATCCCTTCTTGATGTTGATTATTAATAGATAGGCAAGTATAGCAAGCTGTAAATGCTTCATAATAATTATTTATTTCAAGATGGATTTTTCCGAGATTTACCCATGCTTGACAAAAATCTGGATTTAATTTTAAAGCTTTTTTAATGAGATTAATTCCTTTTTCAACATAACCTTTTTGAAAGTACACTACCCCTAAATTATTATATGAATCGGGGAATTTAGGATTTAATTTCATTGACTTTATACATGGATTAGTAGCTTTTTTCCAATCTCCTTGCTGGAGATGAGTCCATCCAACATAGTTAAGAATTTTGCTCTTTATTTTTGGTTTTGTGGGGGGAATTTGCTTTAAAGTTGAATTAAAGAGATTTCGTGCTTGGTGATATTTTCCTATTTTTGTGAGTATACTCCCATATAAAATTAGTACGTCAATATTAGATGGATAGGATTTAAGAAGGATTTTACATAAAATCCATGCTCCTCGATTTTTGCCAATTTCAAAAAGAAGAGTGATAATATTCAATAGCTCAAGTTTTTCTTGAGAGCTTGATTGCAAAATTGATTTACCAATTTTAATTACTGCTTCATAATTCTGTATCTCTAACATCGAGTGAATTAATGTATACATGTATTTTACCCCATTACTAAGTTCTAAGAGTTCTTCAATTAAATTAAATAATTTAGAGTATTTCATACCTCTTTTAAGTGATCCTAATATTAAAGTACGGATGAATCCCAAATTACCTTTTGGATTAACCCTAATGTACATTCTACATAAATCTATTGCTCCAGAATAATTTTCATACTTCAAAAACTCACTGATTGCCTCGTAGAAAATTTCATCGTCTTGATCATTACTCAAATATAATTCACATAAATCTACTGCACTCTTGTTTGCACGTAGATTAATTAAAGTAAAAATGAGTTTTGGTATAAGTAGGATATCAGGATCAAAAGAAAACACATCATAACATAATTCTACTAATTTTTTATATTTTTCATTATTAATCAATTGGATAACAAGATTATGAAAGAGTTCTAAATAGTTTGATGAATTTCTGTCATCAATATACCCATGTTGGTAAAAAAAGTCAATAACAGAAGATGTTTCAACCATGATCTTTTAAAAAAAGATAAAAAATTAAATTAAAAATTAAGTTTCAAATAATAAATCATATTCTGAAGGTTTTAGACCAAAAGTCCATGAGATTGCATCTCGACAAGATCTCATCTTATTAGGAACACTTAAAAACACATTCTTTCCTGTGGATGAATCTTTGACTCTTATATATCTATAAGTAGTAATTGAATTTGTGGTTCTCTTACTCAATTCAACTAATAAATTCTCCCCTTCTCTGTTTATAATTCTAACAGAGCCATTAGCTATAGAATCTAAGTTTAAGCTTTCTAAATATTTCTTATTTTTGTCATGTAAAGCTACATAATACTCAGAGTCCGACATTCAATATTACCTTCTGTATAAATTTATGATTTTTAATCTCTTACAAGTCTAGTGTGCAATCCAGGACCTAAATATTCTCTTTGTCTTATAACTTGATAATTTCCTGATTCTAATTTGATTGGAAGATGTTCCTCATGAATAATTCTGGTATTTTGTTCTGATTTTATATAAAGTTTTTCTGAATTTAATAATTCGAATACAGCACCATCAACCAGAACGTGAGCATGACCTGTTTCTTCTCCCTCTGCTACTACTTTATCAGGCTTTTCTTTTAATTGATTAGGGAGGTTTTCTATTTTCCTAAATAAAATGTCTCCTTGTCTATAAATTTTAGGTCCATGTTGATAGGTGATTTTGATTTTATTGAGTTGAGTGGAAAGTTTTTTCTTAGGTCCATCTATGAACTTCAATGGATCGATTTTTGAAGAATTTGAAATAATCTTTTCTAGTTCATTTTTTTGAATTTCTGTCATACCTTTAAGGAAAATGTTTTGATTTTTAAATATCAACACTGCAAGAAATTTCTAGTCTTACATCGATATCTCTAAATATTTTTGGATTTGTTGCAATTATCTAATAAGTTTTTGGTTTAAATAGAAAAAATGTAATATGAAGATAAAAATCCTTTAAAATTCAATTTATGTCAACGAGAAATGGAAAAAGACAAAAGAATAGTCCATGCTTTTAATTTTGAGTTAGGAAGGGTTTTCAATATATTAGATGGTTTACCCTCTAATTCTCAAAAATACACTTGGCTATGTACAATTTGTAAAAAACCTTTATTTTATAATAAAGAAATGGATTGCTTTTTACATAAAGGATATAAGAATTATTGTTTTGAGCCGGAAACTTTAGAACATAAGACCATGAAAGCTTATTGGTATGTAATGTTTCCGAGATTTAATCAAATTTTTTCAAAAAAAATTGAACATAGGATAGGAGATCAAATTGCAGATGTATATTTCGAATTAAGTAGTGGAGAGAAGGTTGTTATTGAATGCCAAAACTCTCAAATTAGTAAAAGAAAATTAATTGAAAGAACGAAAAATTATTCACATAAAGATATCTATACACTATGGATTTTTAATGGTCATGGAACATGTGTTTCTTATAAAAAGAATCCTCAAAATGAAGAGGGAATAGGTGTGTTAGGGATGGAGAAACGAGTTCATTCTTTATATGGGGGTCGAATTTATTATATGAATGTGTCAGGAAGGAATATAGTTGATTCTCCATATGCAATTCATTTTTCACCATTCTTTAAACATAAGAAGTCTGATTATAATTATTTAGGATATAATAAGTATTATAAAGATAAAAGAAGTGTTGTTCTTAGTAGAATACCCAGTTATAAAATTTTATGTAGAGAAGTAAAAGGCTATAAATTAGCGCGATTCACAGATAAACATGTAAGCGTTTTATGTACTGAAGAAATCATATCCACTATTACTCAAATCTGCAAACAAGGCTTGTTAGAAGGAAAAAGTTATTCTGATAGACTTGAAATCCCTTTAAAATTAATTATATCTCACCTAAAAGATAGATATGGATTACATTTACCAAGCCTTTTGCTTAAAAAATCCCAAAAGATAATGAAAGTGAATATAGAAAAAATTATTGATGAAAACTATGGTATTAATGATATAATTACAGTCCTAATTTCTGATTATGTATAAAAAAAAAGGGAAAAAAATTACTTTCGCAATATTTTCTCTCGAATAATAATATAGACAATTCCTACTAGAATTAGAATTCCCGAAATCAACGCAACTATAGCAATTGTTAAATTGGCAACACTTTGTTTAATGAAAATCCCTAATAACGCCCAAAATATAACTAGACTATAGGCACAATCTTTTCGTAGCAAAAGCATGGCAAATGTGATAAGGACGACCACAGCAATAACAATAATAGTTAAAATTTCTGCTAATAGACCAAAACCACTTACTCCAAGAACAACTAACACCGCGGTAATATTAGCTATAGTTGCAACACTTATCCATCCCAGATAGATGCTGAAGGGAATATGAACAGCAATTTTTTCGATTTTAGAAACTTCTGATTTCCCGATATTTAATTTCATGTAAATAAGTAATAATGAAACTAACAGAACTATCATAAAAATTAGAGATAATGGAACTAGTTGATAGTGCCACACAAGTATCCATAAGACATTGGCTAAACTTCCAAGAATGAAAAAATATCCGATATCATTTAAAAATTTCATTTCAATTTTATCTTCTTTAAATATATCTCTAATTTGATAGATAGAAAACAGCCCTAAAAAGATATATATGATGCTCCAAATTGAAAATGTAATCCCCGCTGGAACAAATAAGTTAGGGATAGCATCCGATAATTCTTGAGTAGTCATACCACCAATTGGTAATAAAACCGCTAAAAAATTAACAATCACTGTTGCAATAAACCCAATAAGATTAAAAATCTGAAAATATTCTTTCTTTGTCATATTTCAATCAAAATTTTTTTTTAATTCAAATTTTAATAAGTATTATTTAATTAATCATCTGCATTGTATTTATTGATTGTTTCTAAAAATTATTTAAAGATAATATAAATAGAAATTATTGGATAAGTAAATATAATTATAAATTTATAATTCCAAAATTCAATATATTAAGAATGAAATTTATCCTAATAGATCTATTAAAAGAGGATCTAATTATTTATTATTTAATCTAAAATTCTAATAATTGATTGATAATGACTTTTCGATTTGATACCTATTGTGGATTTTATTGTGGTGCTTGTTTCATTATGAATGCTTATAAACAAAACCGTAGTGATTGTCTACCAGAGGATTGGATTAGTCCACTTGAAGATAAGGAAATTAAGTGCCAAGGATGTAAAAGTGAATTAGTATTTGAAAATTGTCGTGGATGCCAAATTAGAAGTTGTGCTAAATCTAAAGAGATTGAATTCTGTAACACATGTTCAGATTTTCCATGTGAAAAAATCAAAAGGTTTCAAAACAGGAACGTAGCTCATCATAATGTCGCTATTTCAAAGTTTAGAAATAATAAAAGAAATAGGAGTTCAAGAGTGGTTAAAACAGCAGAAAGAACGATGGCTATGCTCTAATTGCAGCTATCCATTCTCATGGTACGAAGAAAATTGTGTTCGTTGTGGAACAGAATTGTTTAATAGTGTTAATGAGAATAAAACCCTCAAAAAAAATCCTTAGTCAAATAAATAATAACAAACTATAATCTCTATGAATAAAAGTAAATTGAATATTCAAAACTGCCTTAATAAGATTGAAGAGATTAAAGAAAAAATTATCATTTATCTAAATTATCTTAAAGAATTAGATAATTCAACAAAAGAATTGTGGATCTCAGATGTAAAGGAATTTCATTATTATATTTATTCTGCTTGGGAAATTTTAGAACCGAAGCTAAAATTAGATAATAAAGATATTGAGAGTTCAAAAGATTTTTTATATAGTGCAAGAAATAGGTTATCAAAAATTATAAGTCAACTAAAAATTTTTAGGAATAATGAATCTTCAGACCTTATAATTAAAATTGATAATACTTTTAAGGAGTGTTGGGATGCCTTTTGGTTTATATATGAGAACCCATTAATTGAAAAGGAAATTGTGAAGAATATTAAAAAAGTTATTATTATTTCTGATTTAGAATATCATCTTCCTTGTTCTGTGTGTGGTAAGATTGCTGTTGAATTTAAGATTGGTTATGGAAGATTTGACGAAAAAGAATCATTAGTTTTCCGAGGGATTACTCATGAAAGATCTTTAAGTATTAAACTGGCATATGAGTTATTTAAAATTTTATTGAAAAGAAACATATTGGGTGTTCATAAATTTATGGAAAAGCACCATGGTTATGAGGGTTTGGATGCTTATTGTCCTGAATGTGATAAAATTTATTGTTGGGAGCATTATGATGCTAGAGAAGAGTACGATGACGGTTTTTATGATTGCACTTATGGAATTTGTCCAAAGGGCCATAAAAGAATGATAGATGATTAAAGTAAACTAAACCAGTAAATAGTTTCAAACTTATTTTATAAAATAAAAAATTTCAAAACTTAAGGAGTATTTGGTTTATGAAATAAAAACAATTTAATGAGATTTAAAATGGATTTTTACGAAGTAGTAAAAAAACGAAGGAGTTTCAGGGTTTATAAACCTGAAATGCCTGAAAAAGAAAAGATTGAAAGAATTTTGGAAGCTGCTCGTTTGGCTCCAACATGGGCTAATATGCAAGGTGTACATTATATAGTTGTAAAAGAACCTGAAAATGTAAAAGCTGTGTGGGAAGCTATTGGACAAGAAACAAAATTCACTAACGCTCCAATGTTTATTGTTGGCATTATTAATCCAAATGGTTCTGGTACAAATAAAAGTGATGAAAAATATTATGGTGTAGACTTTGGGATTTGTTTTGAACATTTAATTCTTGCGGCAGCCGCTGAGGGTTTAGCGACATGTTGGATTGGTTGGTTCAACGAGGAAAAACTTAAAAAATTATTGAACATTCCTAAAAGATATAAAATAATGGGTTTATCACCTTTAGGATATCCCGTTAAATCAAAAGGTGAAGTTAAAGAGAGAAAACCTCTCACTGATTTTGTTCATCATGAACAATTTTAACTTTTTCTTTAAATACTCTCAACTAGAACTTATTTCATGAAAAAGGCAACAGAAGTTTTATGTGAAATAATTTTTAAAGATCATAAATCAGGGATTTTGACGAGTCGAATAGGAAAAATCAAAGAGTCTCAACTAACAAGATTTTCCACAAATTCGAATAATTTTATTATCTTTAGAGAAAGTTATAATTCTCCTATTTTAAAAGAAGATATAAAAGAGATAATTATTCATCGCAATAATAGGGAAATATCAATCAAAAAGGAGGATTCGATCATTATCAAGTATTTAAAATCTCAAAAAACAGGAGAGATAAGTTAACAATTATTCTTTCTTCAGCTCGAATAAAATCTCCTCTAATATTTTTATAACTCTTTCCTTATATGTGAGCTGCTCAGGATAATTATAACTATAAGTCTTCCAATAAGGTCGTTTATGGCCAATTTTAAACTTTACTCCTTTCATAGATGTCATATACGAGTTCTCATCAATTTTTGTAGCAATTTGATCAGCAATAATATACCAATGGAATTTTGTGTTAATACTAGCACCAGTACTAAATGGTGCAGCATTAATTCTAGTTTTTAAACTATTATATTTAAAGGTCCATTTATTAGGTTCTTGTTTAGTTTCATACCATTTACCATCTGTATAACTCCATTGATGTGAGAGGCCCACTCTCATACCAGTATATACTTTACCCTTATATTTCTTAAGAGAATTGTACATACAAATCACATGCAAGATTTTATTGTACTATGACATAAAAAAATAAGATTCTATAAATAAACTAATAGTCATAAAATTTATTAGTAAATAAAAGGGAAAAAAAAATAAAGATTATTTTGATTATTCTTGAGTTTTCCATTCATAAGGTTTTGGACCCGCGAATAGCAATACAAAAGAAGGAACTAAAATTAATGCTCCACCATATCCCCATCCGAATGTACTCATAATAGCGCCCCATATAAGCATCCATGGAAATCTAATGTTTCCAAGTGTCAATGTCCAATTATAAAGAGCATCCCAATCTTTTTTAGAGCATTTGCTTGAAAATTTTGGTAGGATAACAAAGAAAGATATCAGGATTGCAATAATTCCACTAATAATGTACCAAATTGGGTAACCCAATCCAAATGCAACCAATGGTAAACCTAATAAGCCCACTATTATTTCAATAGCTCCACTAACTATTCCAAATATCCATGCAATCATCCCTAGAAATGATACCCATGATGCATGCTGCCATTCTTCAGTTTTTTTAACTTCTTCACTCATATTTCTTACCTCAAACCTAACTTGGTTAAATTAAGTTTCTAGTATTTTGTTTTATAAAAAATTCTTTAACTTATTAATATCTAGAGTTTTTTTAAAAATATCAACTTAAATTACTAATTATTTTTAAAATTTTTCAAATTTAATGAATTTTTGACAAAAATTAATTATCTTGATTCAGGTTCAAGAATTTCACCCACATAATAGAGACCAACTAGATTTCCTCTTCGTTCAAATTTCCTTGAAACTAATAAAATTACTACATGCTCATTTTCATCTAGTAATTTATTTTCAACAGCAAGTTTGACTGATTGCTCTATTAATTGTTCGACATCTAGTTTAAAGAAGTCTACATTTTCAATTTGAACAGGATATACTCCCCAAACAAGACATAACTCTCTTGCAGTTCTTTTATATGGAGTCATGGCAATTATTGGTAAAGGGGGGCGATATTTTGCAATCATTCGAGCACCATATCCTCTTCTTGTAATTACTAGAATTTTACCTCTGAAATTCAAATCTTGCATTTCTGTTGCTAGAGAATGTATGGCATGTCCTAAGGTTTGAGTATGGGTAAGTCTATCTGAATCATATTTATCTGGAATCCTTTGGGGCATATTTTCTGTAGCAGTTTTTGATATTTGATTCATATATTGAACAGCATTTATTGGGTATTTTCCTACTGCTGTTTCTGCTGAGAGCATCACAGCATCTGTTCCATCCATAACAGCATTATATACATCACTAGCTTCTGCTCTTGTGGGAATGGAATTGGTAACCATTGATTCAAGCATTTGAGTCGCTACAATAATTGGTTTCCCTTCACGATTACTTTTATAAATCATTTCTTTTTGCCATAGGGGTACTTTATCGGGATCAATCTCAACGCCTAAGTCCCCCCTAGCAACCATGATCCCGTCTGAGACTTCTAATATTTGATCAAAATTTTTTAATGCTATAGGGCGTTCAATCTTTGAAATCAATTTAATGTTCGAGTTTCCATAATTTTCTAGTATTCTTTTGACATGTAGGACATCATCGCCTCCTGCTACAAATGATATGGCTACATATTCTGGATCTAATTTTGCTATAAATTCAAGATCTTTTACATCTTTTTCAGTAGGAACTTTTTGAGATAATTCACCAGAGGGAATATTAACGCCTTTTCTATTACTAATCAATCCACCTGCCAGAACTTCTCCTATAATATGATCTTGTTCTTTCTTGATGACCTTGATCTTAATAATTCCATCATTTACAAAAAAAATTTCCCCTACTCTTATTGATTTAAGAAAACCTGGTAAGGGTATTGAAAATTGCTCTTGATCACCTTCAATTTCCTTTTCAAAGACTTTTACTTCTTGACCAATACTTATATTATAGGCTTTATCTTCTTTAAACTGTCCTACTCGGATTTTGGGTCCTTGAATATCAGCCAAAAGTCCTGTATGTTTAGTTAATTCACTTACTTCTCTAACTCTTTCTACTAATTCTTTTTTTTCCACATGAGTTCCATGTGAGAAATTTAATCTAAAAATATCAACTCCGGCAGTAATGAGTTTTTCGAGCATTTCTTTTGAACTCGACGCTGGACCTAAAGTCGATACAATCTTTACAGTATTTTCTCTAAATGACATTTTTTAAACCTTTTTTATTTTCAAAGTAGTTCGGATTCTGAGATTAAAATTATAATAATATTATTATTATGTTTCTCCTTAAAAATTATTTATTTTCTAGTAAATTCTTTATTTTTACTAGTATACTACGAAATTCCTTTCTATATGTTTTTAAAATATCGATAGAATTAGTATAGTCTTCAATTATATTTAGTTCCTTTAACAATAATAATTGTATTCTTAAGGTCTTTGGGAAAATTGAATATTGAAGTAATTTTAAATTGTCTTTAAGAGCAAAATCCCTAGCAAATTGAACTAACAAATCGGAACTATTATTTGCTAACGAGATAGCTAGGAAATATCTTAATTTTGGCTTTTTAGAATGATTTCTTGTTATGATTAAGAAGAAATTTTTTTTTTTTTTACCTAAATCATACATTTTTTCTACTCTTAAAGATTGAGCAACGTTATTGACAAGTTCAGAAATTGGAGAATGTTTCCCTTTTAATTTTTTAGTCTCTTTAATAATTTCTTGTTTAATAAAGGATTTCAAATCATTTTGGTCTAATTCACGCATTTTACCAGTTTTATTATATATTTTTCTTATAAGAACTATATGAATATATTATAAAAGAAATATAGCTTTAATATAAATCCTTTATAACAAACTCCAAATTTAGATCTTTAAGAGTTTCTTTTAGAGGATATCCATTTTCAGGATTCCAACCCATCTCTCTACAATAACCCCGATAAAAATCTTTATATTCAACTGATATGCCTTTAGTTGGTCCTCTTTTATCAGCAGGATGCCCAGTAACTCTCCCAGGCAAAATATTATTAGCAATATCAATTTCTTCACGTAAAGTAAACGCTTGACGTAAAGTTTGAATTCTTAATCCAATAGTAATTAGTTCATCAACTGTTATATTATAGCCAGTAAAGCTATTTATAAGATCGATAAAGGGATAAGGACCAAATAATGTTGAAAACAAACATAAACCAACACTGCTTATGACTTGATGGAAACAAGTAACTAATTTTTGTCCCTCAATCTTCTTGTCCTCATTTTTTCTCCATCCTCTTGGTAATTTAAATCCTTTTTGAAATTTGTTTATTGGCCCAATATCAATAAAATCAATACTGGCAGCAGTATGTCTTCCAGGTGATGGATCATAAGCATAAGTAAAAGCTAATGAAGGGAAAACTCGTGGATTATGCATCGCAATTTCAGAACCCAAAGAAGTTATAGTAAATTTTTCGGATCCCTTCCCTATTTTTTTAGCTGCGATATTACTCCCATCAGCTAAAAGATCTCCAATCCCTTCTCTGTTTATTATCATTTTTACTAGTTCAATAATTGCTTTTGAATTACCCCATGTTAATTCTAATCCATTTGTATCATCTTTAGTTAATATATCATTCTCATAACATTCGATTGCAAATGCTATCGTGGCGCCTGTGGATATCGTATCTATAGCTGCTTGATTACACAATTCATTAATTTCGAAGATTGAAAGTAAATCATCATTAAGTAAGAGAGCACCAAAAGAACAACACGTCTCATATTCAGGAAGATGTGTTTCTTCTAAATTTATTTCAGGAATACTTAAAATTCCGCCACACTGAACGGGACAACTAAAACAACCATAATCTCTAATTTTGTATTTTTGGATGTTTATTGCAGATAGGTTTTTAGACTTTTTAAATGGAAAATCATACATACCAATACCTCCCCAATTTTTTATTGGAGAATCATTAGTTTCTGTCGAAATTGTGTTGCCAACGCTAGTTCCAAAGGATTTATAAATTTCTCTTATCATTTTTGGAGGACCTGCAAATCCTATTCTAAATCTACGAATAGTTTTTGCCAAATTTGGGACATTTTTTAAAATAGAACGTATAAATTTGCTTGCCTCGTCGTGTGTACCTCTTTCATTATACATTTTTACTAATTTTAAAAATGTATCTCTGTTATGAATGTCAATTTTCTTATTGCCCTTTAAAACAAGCATTTTTATTTTTTTTGCTCCCATTATTGCACCTAATCCAGCTCTAGCGGCAATTCGTCCCCTATCATTACCAATTCCAGAAATCTTTGAAACTTTTTCCCCAGCTCTCCCAATACCTGCTGTTTTAATAAATTTGCCATGTTTTTCTTTCAATTTTAACTCTGCTTCGATTATATCTAATCCCCAAATATCTGAAGCATCTAGAATCTCCTTTCTATCCTCAAGTATCGAAATATATTTTGGTTCATTCGCAGCACCTTTAAAAAGAATTGCATCATATCCACATTTCTTTATCTCGGGACCAAAAGTTCCTCCACTATTAGCATCTCCCCATGTACTTGTTAATGGAGATTTACCAGCTACCATATATCTGCCTGAAAATGGTGCAGGGGTTCCTGTCAGTAATCCGGGAAAAAAACCAATAATAGACTCAGGGCTTAATGGATCAACTTTTGCAGACATATTATTATAAATTAACTTAGTGGCTAATCCATAACCTCCAAGATATTGGTAATAATATTCTTCTGATAATGATTCTTCTTTAAATGTTCCTTCAGTAAGGTTAATCCATAAGACCTTTCCAAAAAATCCAGTTGCCATATCAAACTTTGAGATTTCTTTTAAAAAAAAATAGTGTTAGATTTTTAAAATCTATCGAAAAATCAAATATTAATGATAAAATATCCTTTTTCCTATGTTTTCTTAAATATTAATATAATCTAAATCCTTATTTTATGAAGCGTTCGCGTGGAGTACAATAATTCTTTAATTGTTAACTATAAATTTAAGGTATAATGTGAATTTTGCTTTAAAAAGCATTAAAGAAACATTTAAATATTCAATCTGTTATATTATAATGGTACCAGTTTTAAGAGATTATTCAGAAATAACTATTCATTTGTTATTTTAGAATTAATCCAGAATGAAAAAAGGGTTAGCAAAAGATTTTTTTTGCATATTTCAAAGTTTATTAAATTATATAAAAGTTAGATATAAAAACATGTCTCTAATCCCCGTTATAGAAGAGAGAGAAATCGCAATTCAAAAATTTATTGATTGGGATAAATTTGAGAACGTTTTTTATAATAATTTTTATTTACAAAATTATAAGATAGTAATTAAAATACCTCTCGCTCCAAGAAAAAGGAATAAAGACGATTTAAAGATAAAGAAGTTTGATCTTGAGAAATACACGTTTCTAGTATCCTATGATTAAATAAAAATCAGCTAGAGGGTGGTAATCACTTTTTATTGGTTTTTTCTCTGTTGTAATCATTCCAACATGAGAAACAAATATATTTTCCATCTTCTAATAAAACAAGGTCTTTTGTTGACCTAATCATTCCACATTTAGAACAAGCTTTAATATTATTTTCCATACTTTAAAATGCTTTTATATTTATTAGAGATAAGTAAAAAAAACTATATTTCCTTATTGGTTTTTTAATTGCAGAAATTTACTATATTGCCACATTCTTATTAAAGTCCATACACCTTCCTCGGGATAATAGACAGGAATCCCATTATCTTGTAAGTAGGCTACAAATTTTTCTTCTCTTGTATTGTAACAAGTTAAAATTGGACTAAAGAATTGTTTGAATGGTATTGGGAAAAAAGTAAGAGCTTACGGCCATTTATACGGAAAGCAATGAGATTAAATCAGTAGTTTGGTATTTATCCTTATTTTATTATTCTGGATTTTTCTTTTAGAATCAAATCATAAAGATCATCCATAGTTGGAGGAGGAATATATTGTTCTTCTTTTTTTTGGAGCATAAGAGCTTCAGAAGGGCATATAGCAATGCAATTTCCGCAACCAATACATCTCATTCTCTCAATTGAAGGGATATCATCTAATTGACTAATAGCTTTCATTTGGCAGCGATCAATACACGTTCCACATCCCGTACATAAATCAGGATCTAGTTCAGCATAATAATTGGATATTACATAATTCGCGGGATCAGGAACGTTTAATAACCCTGCGATCCCTCGGTCACAGCAATAGCAACAACTGCAAATAAAATCAACATCTTGTGAATTACTTGGTCGGAGAATTAGACCTTCTTCTTGGTTTGCGCGTAAAATTTTAAGCGTTTCATCCTTACTAATTTGGGTAGCCCATCCTTGATCTATATATGTTTGAATCATACCTCCAAAACCTAGGCAATTATCTTCATATTTCGTCATTTTACATGGTTTTCCGTATAAATCCCTTTCTTGACGACAAACACAATTAATTTTTGCAAAGGGTCCATTACTCTCTTCTATGATCTTTCTTACATTATCATATGGAGCAACTTTAAGTTTTGGATCAAGGCTTTTTTCAACTGGTATTGTTCGAAGCTGATGGTAATCAGTTTTATTCGCTTCGGCGCCCCATATCTCACTTAGATATTCATTAAAATCTTTTAAGAATTCCTTTGTGAGTTTATTAACTTGGAATTCATACATACCTATAATTAACATTGCATTAGCATAGTATTTCTTTTCTCCCTTTCTTCTCGATAAAATGGAACCTTTTTTTACTAAATTATCTAATTTTGTCTCTAATTCTTCTAGAGAGATTCCAGTCTCTTTTATTCGATTATAAATCTGTTCTAATGGTTCAAGATCTCTATTCCACCCAAATCTTAAGAATGTGGCTATTTTTGCTTCTTCAGGTGTAAAAAGGTGTTTGAGAACTCGAATATCTGCCCCAGACTCTGCTTTAGGAAAACCAATAGGCATTTGATCAAGATGTTTTTGTAAATCTCTATAAATATTAGAAACTTGATTCTTGTTTTTATTTACCATATTTCTTCACTATAAAATTATTTAAATAGATTAACTTATAATTTTTCCATTTTTTTTATTCATATTTTTTCAGTTCAACTTAAAAAAGAATAAATTCCATATAAAAGAAAATAGAAAATAAAAAAAATTCATAATGATTTAATCCCTAAAGCCATAATATGCATTAATTAGCAATAATAAAAGCCCAACAAGAGTTAATGTGTAATCTGGCAAGTCAATTATTGTCAAATCCAATTCATAAGTAAAGCATATTAATGCAGATACTACGATTATAAACATTATTATCGAAATTATATTTCTACCTTTTCTTTTCCACCAACTAACCTCTTCTAACATTAGTTTTTCTATGATTTCAACTTCAGAGATTGAAGCATCCATATTTGCGATTTTTTCTTTTAATCTTTTCTTTTCTCGAGAATTTACTATAGATCTGAAAGTTGCACCAATAATAAACAGAATGATTATTATTACTAAATCAAATATAGTATTAGTTACTTCAAACGGAACCGGTGGACCAATATAATTAGCGATTAAGGTTATTGCTAACAACAATAACAAGATTATTCTCACAGAATATTTAGGTAAATATAGAGGTTTTTTTTCCTTTTTAGAATCTTCGAAAATAATATCAGGGCTTTTCAGTTCATCAACCAATTCTCTTAATTTATCCCGTTCAGATCTTCTTGCTTCAAAGTAAAAAGCAACCACGACAAAAATGATATTTACTATCAAACTGGGAATAGGATTGCCAGATATAATATATCCTAAAGGAAACGCAACAATCATAATTGTACTCAATGCTCTGACCGTTCCTCTAGGCATCCCTAATGGATGTCCTTCAATCTTACCTCCTTCACTAAATCTATTAATTAAAACCCAAGTACCAAAAATTGCCAACAAAATAAAGGATATCATTTTTTTTTGCTCCTTTTATTTACTGTTTAAATGATTTCTGATTAATTTTAAAAAGATTTTATGATCTATTTGATTTAAAGATTTTTAAGACTTTGGTAATTATTTATTAGAATCTTTATAGTAATATATATAACTGAACTTGATTAAAGTGAATATAATTATATAAGAATATTAATTGAATTTTTCGGTCCTCTTTGCTTAAAAGGATATAAAAAATTTATATTTTAATTGAAATTTAATGAATTTCAAATATATGAAAAAGTCGAAAGTAACTTATTTGATTTTTCTTGAGTTTAGAATCTCTGCCCGCTCAGTAATAATATTTTTTATGTTTTCTCGATCCTTTGGAAACCATTTCATTGCAAGAATCCACAGGATCGCACCGGGAACAATACATAAACATACAATTAAGACAGTTATTTGATAATTTGTATTTGTATATAGCAGTAAAACTCCACATAATAATGGTCCGATCCCTCTTCCAAATTGTTCTAAAAATTGGTTCCAAGAAAAAATTTGACCTTGAGCTTCAGGTAAGTTAATCTGTTGAATAACAGGACTTTGATTCACAATATAAAGGGAAAAAATACTCCTCGACGTGAAGAATAATGCACCCATCACCCACATAGTAGGTATGGTCATAATATAAGCGATATTCATTCCCTCTTCTGAGCTTAGTGGAACCCAGGGTAAGAAAAAGAAAAGAGCAAAAGTAATTAAACCCCCTATAATAGCAAGAACTATAATTGGTAATCTTCTTACTGGGGCTTTCATAGCTATTTTGTCACTAACTCTGGATAAAAAGATTTGCCCAACTAGTCCGCCTGTTAATCCAAAAACCACCATAAATACACCTATTGAAAATGGGGCTAGATTATATGGAGGATTCTGAACATAATTTAATATTAAAAAATTGAGACTACTCATCAGAATGCATGTAAATATACCTTCAACTAGCGCTACAACATTAGTTCTGCTAAACATGGTTTTCCGCATCATTTCTTTATCAATCTGAAAATCGTACTCAATAGATTCATCTTGTAGTAAATGATATAATTCTTCTTGTTGAGCGCCTCTTTTTGGTTCTTTATTATGAATGGTAAAAATTAAACCTCCAAGAAGAATAAATAGTCCTATACCCCAAAAAAAGAACCTCCAAAGACCGATTTGGACTAAGAATGTTGCTATTAGCCAACCTATTATATTTGTTGTATTAAGTACTATTTGATAGACACCAAAAAACCGAGAACGATAATCTCGGTGGACTACATCATTAGATAATGAATTTATAGCTGGCCATGAACCTCCAGCAAAAAAACCAAAAATAAATATTAAAATTAAGAAGTAAATCCAAGTACCATATCCCCCTCCGCTAACAGCAAAACCTAAAATAAACATTGACAATCCTCTGAATAAAGAAATTACTATAATAATTTTTTTTCGAGAGTATTTATCAATCAACCTACCAAATAGCAGACCAGAAAAGGAGCCACTCCAAGATAATACTGTATATAAAAGTCCCATTTCTAATGCATGTATATCTGCTGGATCGCTAGGCCATATAATTTGAGCAAGAGGAACTACAAGAACAATCATAGCTCCATATGCTACACTTTGGAATCCATTTAATATATAAAGAGGCCAAAATATCCGATTGAAGGATATTTTAGAGGGATTATTTTTCCTTTTCAGCATCTTTTATTACTTACTTTTTTCTCCTCTTATGATGGTTGGGAAAATGAGTTTTAAAATTTTAATTTATTTAGAACGAGAAATCACGCGCGTTTAATACGTAAATGTAAAAAAAAAGAATAAGTATTAATAATTTATAGAATAGAAGCTTAATGGTCATGGTTATGGTCGTGATCAACCCCACAACCACATGCATGAGGAGGATCAGGTTCACAACCTGTTTCAATTATCTTAATTTTAAATTTTAACACTTTACCTGCCATAGGATGATTTAAATCTATTGTAACTATATCGCCATTAACTTCTTTGATGGTTGCTGGAACTGGTTGACCTTGTGGTCCTATTAATAAAATCATTAATCCTGCTTCTGGCTCTTGTTCTGGGGGAAATTGATCCTTTGGAATAGATTGTATGAATCCTTCCTTGTATTCACCATACGCCTCAGAAGGTTCTAATCTGATATCAAATTCATCTCCAACAGATTTACCAACTACAGAATTATCGAAACCTGCAATGATTTGCTCTGCTCCAACCTCAAATTTTAAAGGTGTACCTCCATTGATTTCAGTACTATCGAATATTGTACCGTCGTCGAAAGAGCCGACATACTCTACTTTTATAATATCGCCTGCTTTTATTGCCATAGTTTTTTCAGTTTATTAAATGATTGCTGATTATAGTGATGGAAGATTTATTATTGAACCGATTATAATTTAATAATCTCATTTACAAAATTTTAGATTGAAAAATTATAATTTTAGAAATATTTTTTTATAAATTCTAAGCGAGATAATTCAGGATTTTCTCCATTTTTAAGAACAAATTCTTCACATTTCTCATAAAGCTTGAGCATGTCATCATATAATTCAATATAACCATATTCTGGTTCAATTACAATACTTTTATGTAGAGCAATGAATTTATCTATTATTTCATTCCAACTTTTTATCTCATCCTTAGAATCAAAATATGATTTTGCTGCTCTGAATGCTGCGCCTAAAGCTGCTGAATCTGTAACTTCAAACATGTGGACTTTTGTGTTAAAAATGTTTGCTAAGACCTGAAGAATTTCTTTATTTACAGAAGCTCCCCCAGTAGCGTAAATTTCTTTGGGTTTTTCTCCAATCCATTTTGAATGGAGTCTCATAGATAAAAATTGGGCTTCAATTATACCACGTATATTTCCTTCTATATCATTTTCATCAAAACCAAATCGATATACTTTGGGTTCTAATACTTGTGGAACGATTTCAGGAAAAAAATAGGGCAACATTAATTTTCCAGAATTTCCTGGTGTGGTTTTATTCAAAACTGCAGAAAATTCTTCCCAATTCAGACTAAATTTATCTTTTATTCTTTCTCTTGCTAGAGAACCGTTTTTATAACAAATTAAGCTCAAGTAATCACCCGTTGGCGCCCCAAAAACATGTCCCTCTCCATTAAAGTCAAGATATAAATCCTGTAAATAGCTAAAATATGTATCACTAGTGCCTAAACTTATCGCCACTTTTCCTTTTTCAATTATTCCGACCCCTATAAGGCTGTTTGGATTATCACCAGACCATACTATAAGATCTGCATCTGGATTAAAACCAAATTTTGTTACAAAATATGAAGAAAGCTTTCCAATAATAGTATAAGGATTTGTAAGAGAAGGTAACTTTTTTTTTAAGTTAGGAGCGGTTGCTTCTAATACACACTCATCCCATTGCTTTCTTTTTATATTCATTAAATTCATACCAGCTCCATCTCCGTGATCGATGGGGGCATTTTTTCCTAATAGAATTGAAGCAATAAATGAGCTTACTAAATGGATAATTGAAGTGTGATAATAACTATTAGGATTTTCTTGGAAAAATTTTCGAATTTGAGGACCCGAGAAACGTTCAATAGTATTTGAACCTAATAATTCAATTGTATTTCTCAACCCCCCTAATGTTTCACGAATTTCATTACATTGCTTAGATGTACTTGAATCCATCCATATAGGGCTTGTATGACGAGATAATGTTGTCTTTAATTGTTGTACAAGTGATTTTTTCAAATTTAAATTATTGAGAATTTTTTCAAATTTACTATTTAAATAGACTGTACCATGTTGTTGTGCTGATCCTGATATTGCGTTAATTTCATAAAGTGGAATTTCATCATAAATAAATTTAGTAAACAATAATTCTAAAGCTTCTATCCACATATATGGATAAGAATGAATGACTTTGCTATTACCCAATACAATTACTCCATTATGTGTTTGATAATGTGGTAATTCTTTGTCAAAATTTACTGAATATCTATAAATTACATTACCTGAACTAAAATCGATTATTACACTGGTTAGGCTTTGAGTTGAGCAGTCCAATCCCAGAAATAAATCTTTCATAATAAATTACTCTCAAATCTTATATCTAATGGTATGTTTTAAATTTCTCCAAAAAATGAATTTACAAAACTATCAGAAAACTGCCTCCTCTGCAGGGCTTCCATTTCTTTTTTCTCCCAGATATTAGAGCTTTTAAATGAATTTTCAATAACTCGAATAAACAATTCTCCATCATGTGTAATTTTATATTTACCCATGCTTGGTTTTTCAATAAGGTTGCTATTAATTAAAAGTGTTAAGTGATTAGATAAAGCCGTTTTTTTTAATTCTGTTTCTGTTTTTAAATCTATGAAGGATCGCTCCCCAGTTAATAAAGATATTAGAATTCTAAGCCTTTTTTCATTTCCCATTGATTTTATAATCCCCAATATATCCTCAAATGAATTCTCTAAGGATTCGACTAATTTGAGAAGTGATCTCTCTTCAGGCATTTTATTTATTCCTCTACTTTTATCTTCTTTACGGGGATATACCAATCTATCTCTGATTCAGGGTCATCAAGACCTCTATATCTTTTACCATCATATCCTTGGATAACAAAAGGAAAAGATTGTTCATAACCATTTTCTGGAATCCACTCACGATAAATATAAGCTCCCAATTCAAATTTTTCCTTCATTTTCGTTGTAAAAATGATATAATTGGTTTTTGGAAGAATTTTTAAAAAAAATTCTAGAGGGATTTCCTCTAAGGTATTAACTTCCATACCTACCATTACATAGTAATTCTTAGTTTTTTCATATTCTTCAGGTTCTAAATGCAATTCAAAACTAGTATAAGAGTTTACACTTATTTTAGATAACAATTTAGAATATTTTTTCATCGAAAGGTCTATAAATCTTTTCCAGAGTTTTCCAACTTCGTTTTCATAGGACCACTCTTTTGCGGAATGGAAGGGGTCTCCATAAAACACACACCCCAACAATTGAAATGATTTATCTTCGAGAATAAAAGGTTCCATAGTGTTTAGATTAAAAGACATAACCTTTAATTATATTATAATATCTTTAGTATATAAATTTTTCCTAAAAAAAGTGAATGGGTCCTATGAAAGTCGGAAGATTTAAATATTAAATTAGATTTCTAGAGCTCACCAGCTTTAAGGGGTTTTTATTATAGAAGAAAAAGAAATTGAATTGAAAACGATTGGTTATGTAAGAGTAGAAGGCGATAATCCTATGAAGGCAGATTATTTCATAGATATTCATGTACCATACCGATCGGCTTTAAAAGAATTAGATAAGTTCAGTCACGTTATGGTTTTCTGGTGGGCCCACGAAATGGATAAAGAGAAGTATAGAAATTCTGAAAATTGGACAGTAGATGTTCCTTACGCAGAGGAAGCACCAGCTACCGGCATATTTGCAACGAGAGCAGAATATCGCCCAAATCCGTTAGCTTTAACTACATGTGGAATATTGAATGTTGATATGGAAAAAGGAATTATCAAGATTGGGGGCATTGATGCTTTTAATGGTAGTCCAGTTTTAGATTTGAAAGCTTACTTCCCGATATGCGACCGAGTAAAGAATTGTCATATAGCCCAATGGCTAAAGGGTTGGCCTGAGTGCATAGAAGATGGGATGACATGGTGGCAAGAGCAGGGATTTTTCGAAGACTAATATTAAATTCTAATTTTTTTTTTGATTAAATTATCTAAAAAGAGGCAATAAAAATGGCAAAAATTATAGATATAAATGCTAAAAATATAGATGAATCTGAATTGTTTTGTAAAAAAACAAAAAAAAATATGGAAGGTTATCAAAGCAAAGTCAAATGGTTAAAGGAACGATTCAAGGAAGGGTTGAAATATAAAACACTGATGGTAAAAGAAGGGAATAAAGAAACATTAAGAGGGATGATTGAATACATCCCTGGAGAATATAATTGGCGAGGTATCAATGCAGTTGGGTGGATGGTGATACACTGTCTATGGGTGGTAGGTAAACAGAAAAATAAAGGATATGGTTCAAAACTTTTGGAAGAAGCTATTAATGATGCTAAAAAAGAAGGATTATACGGGGTTGTTGGTATGTCAGCTGAAAAAGGAGGATGGGTGCCAAATAAAAAAATTTATATTAATAACGGATTTGAAAAAGTAGATGAAATTGAACCATATTTTGGTTTATATGCCATAAAATTCTCTGATAATGCCTCAATACCTAAATTTAATCCTATTCTTGATGATGAAGTGAAGAAATATGCTCAGGGGGTTACTATTCTATACTCTGATCAATGCCCCTATTTAGTAGATCTCGTAAAGGAGTTGTACATAGAATTTGAGAATAAGGGAGATTTGTTCAAAGCGATTAAAATTAATAACTGTAAGGAAGCCCAACGGAACGGAATTTACCCTTATGGGACTTATTGTATAATATGTAATGGAGAAAGAACATTATATCAACATAAAACTAAGAGAGAAATTCTTAAATATAAGGGAGATTAGATATTTTTCTTTTTTTATTTTAATTCTACTTTTGGTAAAAATTTAGGTGATTTACGTATTTTTGTTGCTTGTTCGTAAGCATATGCAATTTTGAGTAGTTTTGGTTCCTCAAAAGGACCACCAAAAAATGAAATTCCAACGGGCAAATCATACACATATCCAGCTGGGACCGTGATATTAGGATATCCCGCAACTGCTGCTACAGAAGAACTTCCTCCAGTAGAATGATCTCCATTAATATAATCAATCAACCATGCAACACCTCCACTTGGGGCTACAATAGCATCTAATTGATCCTCTTTTAAAACTGCATCAATACTTTCATCTCGCGCTAAACGATGACATTGTTTTAATGCTTCTTTGTATTCATCACTCGTTATTGAACCTTTTTCATTTGCCATAGTAAATAATTCTTGACCGAAATAAGGCATAACTTTGTCTTGATGTTCATTGTTAAACTTGATAATATCATCAAGGTTTGTTAAGGAATTTATTGGTCCAAATTTTGCTAAAAACTCATTCAATTCGTGTTTGAAATCATACAAGAGTACTTGGAATTCAGAATCTGCTAAATCATTAAGAATTGTAATTTCAACTGGATCTAATATTTCAGCTCCAAGTTCTCTCATTTTTTCAATTGCTTTTTCTATAATTTTATCAATAAGATCACTATTTCCAAAATAATTGCGTGCAACACCAATTCTAGCTCCATTCAAACCATTATGGTCTAAGAATTCTGTGTAATCTAAAGGAACTTCCTTATTGTGCATTATTGTGCTAGAATCATCTGGATCAGTTCCCACTATCGCATTCAATAAAAACGCAGCATCTTGAACTGTTCTTGCCATGGGTCCTGCAGTATCTTGATTATGTGATATTGGAATAATCCCATTTCGGCTAACTAATCCAATTGTCGGTTTAATTCCAACGATAGAATTAGTTTGTGAAGGACATATTATAGAACCATCAGTTTCAGTTCCTATAGCTACTGAACATAAATTAGCTGCCACTGATACAGCAGATCCAGAGCTAGAACCGCATGGATTTCTATCTAATGCATATGGATTAAGAGTTTGACCTCCACGACTACTCCAACCACTGGTAGATCGAGTTGATCGGAAATTTGCCCATTCACTTAAATTTGCTTTTGCAAGAATTATAGCTCCAGCATTTCTTATTTTCTTAACTATAAATGCATCTTCTGTAGAAAAATGACCTTTAAAAGCCATGGATCCGGCTGTAGTTTGCATCTTATCTGCAGTATTAATATTATCTTTGATAATAACTGGAATACCATGTAAAGGTCCACGGAGTTTGTTATTATTTCTTTCTTCATCTAAAATTTTGGCAATTTTCATTGCTTCTGGATTAATTTCAATGATCGCATTTAATTTGGGGCCTTGTTTATCAATTTCACGAATGCGAGTTAGATACATTTCAACTAATTTCATTGCTGAAAGTTCCCCTTCTTCCATTAAAATTTGAATTTCAGCTATACTATATTCTTTCATTTTTTGCTTTTTTTAGATATTTTGAATTATTTATATTTGAATTTTCTAAGAACTAAAAATTTTTCAGTAGTTTATAAATTGACTTAAATCAGAGAGTAAATTATATTATTCGCTAATTAGAATGAGAATAGCTCATGAATTATTTCAAATTTTTAAAAAAAAAAAGAGAAATTTACTACAATTTTTTTCTATCTACTATTTTAAGCTCCATAACGATTTGTCCCCATCCACCGCATTTTAATCCTACGTCAAAACAGCTTATTCGTTTAAACCGCATTTCATTAGGATCGACTCCAGCGTATAATAATTCATTAGCAGTAAAGATTAATTTATCAAGTTCTGCTAATGCGTAGATGCAAATTCTTTTAGGACACATTTTAGTAAGAAGATTTCCTGCCCCATCAAAATAAAACTTATCTCCCACTTTATGTTGGCTATTACACCCATGGGATTCAACAACCTCAGCAATAATAGTTTTACCAAGTAATTTTAAAGATTTCGAAAGAATATCTATATTTCTTGGGTTGCCAAGATAAATTTTTAATTCTTCATCATTATAACCTAATTGTTCTTTAATATTTTCCTTTATTTCTTCACTAATTTTCAGAAAATTCACCTCTTTTTACTCTTTGAAAAAAAAATTATAATCTCTAGCGCATTTTCCATTAGTGTGCATTAAACACCCATTCAATGGAGGTTTTACATTAAATTCTATTTCTAAAGCTTTAAACCACCCTTCTATTCTGGAAAAAATAGCACATTGATATTCATCTATTACACCCATACGTACTATTCCATCGTATGCCCAGCATTTACTTATTTCACAATGAAGGTGATTTTTTGCGGGATATATATGTCTAAATTCCATAAAATCAGCTTTAAATACTTTCATTGCTTTATCCATGATATTTTGGAGATCTTTAAATTTTTCAATGTTTCCAACGTCAAATATTTTTTGAATTCTTTTAATTTCTATTTTCGCCATAGATTTCACTGCTGCTTTATTAATTTTATTAGTTTTCTCAATACCGCATTCCTGTAAACAATGATAAAACCACATTCCGTCATGTGTCATCCAACACTTAATCAATAGTTCTTTCAAATCATTATTATCCATACCTCTCATATAAATGCATTCAAATATAATATTTTTCGATCACAAAAAACTAATTTTAAGTTGAAAACAATATATATGAATAATAATGCCTAAAGATTTGATGGAAGATCTAAAAGAATTATTGAATGACGCAAACCTTTCGACCTATGAGATTAATGCTTATATTGCACTATTGTCTTCCTCAAAAACTAATCCACCTACAGCAAAAGAGATTTCATTAGACTCGAAAGTGCCAAGTGGAAGAATTTATGAAGTTTTAGAGGATTTAGAAAAAAAAGGGGTAATAGAAATCATTGATTCTCGTCCGAAAAAGTATAAAGCTATATCCTTGAATAAAGCCTTAGATAATTTGATTGGTTTTCAATCTAAAGAAAGTAAGCGAAAAATAGGATATTTATATGACAGAGCTAAATTTTTAGAATCAGAGTTATATGAATCTGAGATATTGTTTAGCAGAGAACCATCAAAAATCTTCTGGTCGACTATTTATGGTACAAAATCAATCATCTCTTCATATGCTGCGTATATTAATGAAGCTACGGAAGAAATTATTTTAAACGAGTTTATAAATAAAAGTACTTTAAAAGTTATACCTCATGCAAAACTGATTTATGAACCTCTTAGAAAGGCAGTTGATCGTGGTGTAAGAGTTAAGGATTTATGGTGTTTTGAATATGATGACCGTCCACTTACAAATGAACATAAAAAAGAAAATGCAAAAATCTTTTGCAAATTAAAAATACTCCAAGAAGATTTATACGGATTATCAACGAATCTACATGAATTTGAGATGAAATATATTAATCAAAGAACAACAACTTACTTTGATATCTTTGATAAAAAAAGAGTTATTTTTAAATTACAAAATCCATTAAAACCGTATCAAATCTTTGCATGTATGAATGTAATCGATCCTAGTTTAGCTGAAGAATTAAGAAATAAATTTCTTAGTATGTGGACATTTGAAGCTCTTGAAGCAAAAGATTAAGAAAATTTTAGAAATTTAATTTTTTATTTCCTTTCAAGAGTTATCACTTTTGTAAATTCTGGAGCATTTTCTTTGATATAATCAATGTTTTCCTTCTCTTCCTCAATCCAATGGATTGGGATTAGGATCTTAGGTTTAAATGCTTTTATTGCTTGAATTATTTCTGTAGGGTTCATCATATATGGTTCTCTTGTTGTTGCAAAGGCAATATCTATATTAGTTAAATTATTCATTTCTGGAATAAAACCTGAATCTCCTGAATGGTAAAGTCTAAAATCATTAAGTTCAATAATATAGCCTAACCAACCTGCAGAATTTGGATGTGCAGAAGAAGAGTATGCAGGAATCGCCTCGATTTTAACTCGGTTCAATTTAACAATCTCACCGGCTTTTATTACATAAATATTAAAATCAAAACGATCTTGTATTAAGGTTTCTTCACAATCGACAGGACAGACTATAATTGTTGTTGGTTTTACAAGATTTTCTAATGTCTCTACAGAAAAATGATCATCATGTGAATGTGTTAATAGGATAAGATCAGCCTTCATTTTCATATTTTCTTCTGATAAATTAACAGGATCAAAATAAATAACAATTTCACTATTAACTCTTATACAAGCACTTCCATAAGAATGATCTGTTTCTAACCATTCAATTTTCTTGAGAAATTCTAATAATTGCATATTTTCCCACCTATCTTGTAATTAAGAATTTCTAGTTTCAGTTTAGTTATTATAGATAATTATCTTTTTTCAATTTAATTTTTAATATCAATTAGATATGAAATAATTTTAAAAAAAAAATTATAATTAAAAATTTAAGAATATACTCGGTTTAGTCATATCTCTTGTATGTAAAAAGTAACCAGATAAATCCTAAAACTCCAATGGCTGTTGCCGCAATAATAATATAATTTGGCCAATATGCTGCATCAAAAGATCCTCCTATCCATCCAATCATAGTCATAATCCCCGACGCGCCCATTATGCTTAATACAACCAATCCCATTCCCATTGCATATTCTTCTTCTCTAAACATTCCAATACCAGAGACTAAACACCAGAATCCTAACAACAATGAAATGATACCTTGCGCAGCAAAAACAGAAAGTACAGCATCAGTAATAGCCCAACTTATGGGAAGAATGCCCGCCCAAGTTAAAAATTCCAAGATTGCTTTAACAACGAAAACAAGTCCAATTATAATCATCAAAATATTTAATAACTCATTTGAATCTTTTTTTTTTTCGCTCATTTTTTATTCAACCTTTTGAATTTGTAAGATATTTAAAGGTTATAGATTAAGATACAACCGTATTATATAAACTTAATTTAATTGATTTAATATAAAATAAATGAACTACAATTTCTAATGAAGTTCAAATTTTTGCATGAAAAATGACAAGGAAAAAAATCTTTTTGACGGGTGCTTTCGGAGAGGTTGGAATTGAGACATTTGGTATATTTCTTGGAGTTTTGTGCCTAAATTTAAAAAAAAAATAAGAATTAAAACATTAATTAAGTTGTTTCTACAGATCTAGCTAACCAATAGGCCACTACAAACATAATGAAGGTAACAACAGATAGATACCAGAAATAAGTATAAAGTATATTTATAACCATTATTCCAACAACTACAGGTATCGCGGTCAGAAGTAAAACATCCTTACGTTGAATTGGGTTGCGATCAGCCCATATTAGAAGAACAGTCCATCCTAGCATTAAAAATGCACCAGTACCAGTTTGATATTTATAAGAGATATCTGTGCTTACGATTGGTATTGAAATAGAAAATTCAAAGATAATTGAAATAAACATATCAAGAAAAACCAATAAATCTAAAATAGCCCCATACCAATATGTAAATCTTATGAATACTACTTTTCTATCCATTTTTACAACCTTAAAATTTGATTTTATTTAATTATTATAAAATCAAATAATAGACGATATAAGATATATTTTATTTCACTTCAAGTGGTTTATATTCCATTGTAGTTTTTATACCACGTTCAGCACTATAAAATTCAAATTTAAGAGGTGTTAACTGATCTTTTAAGAATTTAATCACTTTTAATCCTTTATCATATCCTTCGCATATAAAAATATCAATGCTAATATATCCGTGTTCTGGCCATGTATGAATTGCTGCATGACTAGTTTTCAATATAGCGATAGCACTATATCCATATGGATGGTAATTATGATGATATAAATCAAGTATAGTTAAATCTGCATATATAAGAGAATCTAAAAAAATTTTCTGTATTTTTTTATTTTCTAATAATAGATCCTGTTTATTGAAGTGCATTTCTCCAACAAAATGAAATCCAAGAGGCCGATATGGATATTTAACCACAGATTTCACTTCAGAAGTATATATAAGATTTGAGGAAAAACTAAGATTATATTTATCATTTGGATGTATTATAGATTGTAGATAATAGAGATGACTAAATTTCCCAATTATGCTCGCACCTTTATAATGGTTGAAATCAGGGAGCATTTCGTTAATTATAAATCCATGATCTAATATTGATAATTGTAATTTCTGCGTTTGTTCTGGAGGTTTATTTCCAAAACTGAGAAGGCATTTTTTACCAATGATGGGGTAGACTCTATTATTAATTTTAATTCTTGATTTTATTGCTTGCTTAGCTCTTTTTAGGAATAATCTCAAACCCTCAATTGTATAAGGAGGATCCATTACAGCTACGTCATATTTATTCATAATTTTTTTAGGGCATGAATCTCTTAAATCATGATTTAAAATATTAATATTTTTTAAATCGTATTTTTTTGCTGATTGAGAAATAAATTCTAAGACTCTCTTATCAATATCCACTACAGTTATTTCATCAGCTAGTTTTGTCAAACCTAAAGCTAATGAAATTGAATCATCATCGCCAAGGAATATAATTCTTCTTCCCTCAATATCTCCTTTTTTCAATAAATAAAGAACTTTCTTTATAATTGTAGGGAAATCCGCATGAGATTGATCAAGTGAAAATTCTGGTTCTGGTCTATTATAAAGCAAATCTTCAATAATATTCAAGTATATGAATTCTTCTGGTAATTCTTTTATTAAATTGGTGAAACTATCAGGAAGAGGATCATAATCAAATTGTAATTTGAGGTTTTTCTTTATCCAATCTCTCCCTAATTCTCCAAGATAATTCTTTTTTTCAATAATTCCTGCTTTAACTAATTCACCCCTAACTGCGGCAAGTGATGGAATAGCAATACCAGTTTTTTGGGCAACTTTTTTATTTTTTAGAGAAGGAAAGCGATACATAGTTAATAAGATCGAGCGTACTCCTTCATTACCCTCAGCTAGCTTTGCTCTCTCTGCAATTAATGTTAATATCTCTTCAGCATTTTCATTCATAACTAGAACTCCAAAATCGCTAAAGAACTTAATACAAAATCGTTAATAACATTTACTTCTAAAAGAAGACCATAAAAAAAAAAAAAATTAAATTTTTGGTTTGATGGCAGAAAACATATAAAATCCGCCCATACTCTTTTGTTCTTGGATTCGGAATCCAGATTTTTCAAGTAAAGTTAACCAATGTTTATATTTTCTAAATACTAAACAAAAAATTCCACTATATGTAATAAGTTGCCAAGATCCACGATTCCATTCTCCTACATGCAAATAACCTCCCGGCTTTAATACTCTGTAAGCCTCTTTCAAGGCTTTTTCAGGAGCTTTATCCATATGAAGCTCATGAAGTACTGAAGAGAAATTTACTATATCGAACATTGAACTTTCAAAAGGTATTTCAATAGCGGATCCATATTGGAATAAAGTTTTATCCTTCACACCCTCCAATTTTGCATTTCTTACTACAGTTTCTAATGCATTTCCTCCTATCGCAGTTTTGTTATAGATATCAATACCATAAAGAATTCCGCTATTTTCTAGATTTTTAGCTATCTTGATAGCCGTACGACCTGTACCACATCCAACATCCAGTATTTTAGGAGATTCAATGTTATTTAATAATTCCATTTCGATTCCTGTGAAATTACTATTTCCAAGAACAATATTCATAATACTCATTCCTAGACCTGGCCAGAGAAATATTAATACTAAAATTATACCTGATATTAATGGCAAAAGCTTAAACCATCCATTCGTTAAAAACCCAAGAATAAGTAATCCAAGACCGATTAACCCTAAAATCATGAATGAAATTATTAAATTTTTCACGTACCAGCCATATTTTGGTTTTTCTTCTTTCATACTTAATAACCTTTATTAGTAGCTACTTGTGACTAAGTGTCGTGACTATTTAAATGTTGTTGTGTCATGACATTTAGTCACAACTCTTTTATACTTGTAATCCCTAATAATAATTAATGTCTGCCAAAAAAACTGAAGATTTCATACTAGGACTAGAAAAAACAGGATTATCACATGAGGAAGCTATAGTTTATTTTACGCTTATAAACCATGGTAAAAAGGGAACATATATTAAAGACTTAACAGATCATATTAGCATAAAAAGAACAACGATTTATTCTATCATGAATAGGCTTCATGAGAAAGGATATGTGAGGGAAAATCCGGATTATGATGGTCCCAAAGGAGCTAAAATGTATGCCGCCATAAGCCCTGAATTATTTATAAATAGAATAATAAACTTAAAAAAAAGTGAACTTGAATTACTTGAAAAGATAAAAACTAATGTTTTCAATAATTTGGAAACACTTTATTTAGAGAGTATTGAATTTTCCTTTAAAGAGATTGATACTTTTCTAAAGCCTTATTTAAAATCACTTTATGAAAAAGGATGGAAAGTAATTGAACACCTTGTAGAGAAAAGTCAGATAACTTACGATTTTGAAGCATATGATATCACCCTGTTAGTTCCAGAAGCTAAGTTTGTAAAGGATGCAGGATTTATGGTGTTTAAATATAATAGAGATGTAGAAAGTGATGTTAATACATTGAATTATATGTTTGATATGCTCTCAAGAAAAGGTAAAGAGGAAGTTTTAAATAAAGGTATAGGAGTTGTAGACATTGAGTTAATTGAATCTGAAATAGAAATGAAAGGTAGAAAGTTTAAAGGTCATCTACCTAAATTTATGTTTGAACATGATGATAAGTATATTCAACTAACTGAAACAGTAATGATACCTATTAAGGACAAAATATTCTTTATGTGGGCAGAAAATCATACATTTATTTTAGAAATGGCTAATGCCATTTTTAATGCTGAAAGGTTATAAATAAAAATTATTTCAAATTTATTGTTAGTTTTTCCATATTTAACTTCCATACTTTTTCAGGTGCTCTTTTAGTTTCACTTGGTTTATAGTCTGCTTTAATAATACCTACACTTTCCAGTTCCCTAAGATGATAATATAAAGATGGTTTCTTCAAACCCGTAAAATCTCCTTTACCACACATACCATGACACTTTCAAGTACAGCAATATCTGGAGTAATAGAATCACAGATGAGTTTGAAATCGAAGAGTTTGACCAATATTTTAAAGAACTAATTATAATTATAGACAATTTTTTTTAATTTTTTTTCTATAGAATCAGAAATAATAAAAAAATAAACAGAGGATACTAAAATATGAGAATTACTCTATTAATATTATTTCAAGGTATCATAATTTAAAATTAATTACTAATTTATCAATATTCAATTTCCACACCTTTTCTGGTGCCCTCTTATGCTCTGTTTCTTGTAATTTAGCAACTTCTATAATACCAACAGACTCCAATTCGCGAAGATGATAATATAATGTTGGTTTCTTTATTTTCCTTCCTTGACCGTTTTGGCAAGTGCCTTTACAATTATCTTTAACATTATTTTGTAGTTCTTCTTGCAATCTTAAAAGAGTTTCCATTATTTGATCAACAGTCTTAGGTCCTGTTTTAAGAACTTCAATTATCTCCCATCGAATCTGACAATGAAGAGCTTTTAAATAAGAGCCAATTTCATTCAATTCAATTTCTTTTGTCATTTTATCAATCACTTATGTATTAAAAAGATTCGAAACATTTAAATTTAAACCTCTCATTTAATTAAATATTAAATTTAATTAAACAAATGATTTAACTAATGAAATTGTCTAGAAGAAAGGCTAAAATCTTTGAAATTGCGATTTTAGGATCTTTAAGTATTTCTTAAATAAATAATAATAAATTGTGAATTCGAAAAGATTTAAAGAAAGAGGTGAAATATTGAAAATAAAAAAAACAGAAGAATGTGCCTGTGATAAACCAGAAATAAAAGAAAAACATCCCCAAGGATGTACTTTAAATCAAATAATCAAGTGTCATGGGGATCAACCAATCGACGAGTTATTAAAGCATATTCAATTAGAAGAAGAAGATAAATAAATTTTTGTCAAAGAGGTGTAAATTTGAGCGCTATTGTTGTAAATAATCTATCTAAGCATTTTGAACCGTCTAAAAGGGCAAAGCATGGGAAATTGGGGCCAAATGGGCCTCAAAAAAAAATGGGTATCATTCGGGCTGTCGATAATATTAGCTTTGAAGTGAAAAAAGGAGAAATATTTGGATTTTTAGGACCAAATGGTGCTGGTAAAACTACTACAATTCGGACTATGACGGGAGTATTAAAACCAACTCAAGGTGAAATAAAAATTTTTGGTTTAAATGTGTGGAAAAGCCAAATCACTGTCAAACAAGTTACTGGAAATGTACCTGAAATGGCAAATGTATACATTTCATTTTCAGGATGGGACAACTTAATGTTTATTGGAGAAATTTATGGTATACCTAAAAAAGACCGGATTATAAAGGCGGAGAGTTTACTGAAAAAATTCGGTTTGTATGAGAAACGAAATCTTAAAGCAAAAAAATACTCAAAAGGGATGAAACAGCGGTTATTATTATGTATGGCTTTAATGACTAACCCAAAAATACTTTTTCTTGATGAACCTACTTCTGGTCTTGATGTTCAATCTGGAAAGATAATAAAACAATTGATAAAAGAATACAACAAATTAGGGATGACAATTTTTTTAACAACGCATGATATGGAAGTTGCTAATGAGTTATGTGATAGAATTGCGATAATCAATCATGGAAGGATAATAAGTCTCGATACGCCAGAAAATATAAGGAAAATAACACAGGATTATCAAGCAATAGATTTAAATTTTGAAAATGGAGTAAATTTAGGAGAAATCAAAAAACTCCATAGTATTATTGAGGTTCAAAAAACTCAAGAAGGTTTACATATTATAGTCGAAGATATCCATGATTCAATCTTTGAATTAATTGATTATATTAAATCCCAAAATATTAAGATAAAACATCTTAGTACTCGTCAACCTAAATTAGAGGACGCATTTTTAAAAATAATTGAGCGAGGTGTTAAAAATGAGTGATAGTATTTTTGAACAAAGTAAGATGAAAACTTTTATTGTTCAGCTAAAAAGATCATTTGTAATAACAAAAAAAGATCTAAAAATTTACTATAATAAGCCGCCTGTTTTAATTCAGGGGATACTCTTTCCGATAATACTTTTCATAGCACTAACACTTGGTAGGAGTGTACAACCGATCTATTTGATTTCAGGTTTGATGGCTATGATAATATTTTTAACATCAACTTCAATTGGACCTATCGTTTTTCCTTGGGAAACTATGAGAAGAACATTCGAAAGATTAGTAACATGCCCAATATCGATAAAAACTATATTAATAGGCAGTGTGTGGAGTACATTTATATATGGAATTATTTTTTCTTCAATACCTCTAATAATTGGGATTATTTTTTTAGTATCTGAACTAACAATAAATATTATCCTTATTATTCTTGGAATGGTTATAGCAGGTCTAGCCTTTGCTTGTTTCAGTCTAATACTTTCAGTTCCATCGACAGATACTCCAGGAAATACAATGGTTTTTACAGTACTCATTAAATTTCCATTGGTATTCATGAGCCCTTTATTTGTGCCAATAACTTTATCACCAATTGCTTTTATTTCTCCATTAACATATTTCATTGACATTATAAATGTGGGTCTAGGAAGTATTAGTGCGTTTGGGCCATTAGGAGTATTATTTGATATTGGTATCTTAATAGCTTTTGGTTTTGGTTTTCTATTCTTAGCATTTTTTCTACATGGAAAGACTCTAGAAAGACGATTTCGAGGATAATATTTAATTTAAAAATTCTTTTTTCTTTTTAGTTTTTCAAAAATTAAATTCAAAAAGAAGAGCATTTCCGTTTTTACCAACTATTTTAAGCATGTCCATTTTTCTAAGGCAATAACTTAATTTTTGAGCTAATCTTAAAGGTTTCTTTAGTTTTTCCGCTAATTCTTTGTTTGAAAAAGGAATGCCAATATTTTTAGGAATAAAGTGCAAGAAGTCAATTGGATTATTGAATTTTTTACTCTCTATTACTCTGAGTAATTTCTTATCATGAATCCTCCAACCGCTTGTTTTCCAACTTCCGCTGTCACTTTTTGAACGAATTTCTTCAATTTGAACCAACACAATTTCAATGGCGAAATCAGGATGAGAGATCATTTTAGGGATTCTTATTAATTCCTTGAATATATCTATATAAGAAGAATGGATCGGAGATAATCTTCTTCGAATAATCTTATTCAATTGGGTATCAAAATTAACAATCCACTTGTCCTGAATAATGGGATGGACTAACTTAACTTTATTTTTTTGTAACAGATTCTCAATTTTGTTTCTAATCTTCGAGAAATTTGTTGTTTGTATTTCAATCAGAAGGTCATCTCTAACGATATCTACAATGTATTTCCCAACTTTCTTTTCAAGTTGATCATTAGATTCACTATATAACCATTTTAAGTCTGTATGAAGAGTGGTTTCATTTAAAGTACCAATTTGATATAGCATGATAAAGTCTAGGATTAGATATTAGAGTTTTGATTTAAAAAGGAGGTAATATCAGAATATTAAGCAATTTTTTAAAAATTTTAATCTTCCATTATTGCATTGTACAAAAATCCAATCCCTCTTGGAGTAGCTTTCCAACCAGATTTTGTATTTACGATATAAAATAGTTGTTCTAACATTGATAAGTGATAATTTAAAGCATCTCCTACTTCTTTAAAGCTATCCTTTAATTCTTCAAAAGTTTTAACATTGATCCCAATGAATTTTAATAATTCTCTTCTTGTTTGATTCATCATCGTTCTGTATGCTCGTTTATGATCCTCCTTATGGTCAATATTTTTAGTTAATTGTAAATAATCTGTCATTTCATCCTCAGTTAATTTACATATTTTTATAATTTCTTTCATGTCCATAAATTTCTCACTTATTTTTTTTTATCATTTACACTAATTTAATTTGATTAAAAGAGCAAATACTTTCCCATTTTTTTTATATATTGTCATTTTCCATTTTTTGCAAATATTTAAATATATTATCTACTTATTTTTTCTTATATTGTCATTTTTAATAAAATGCAAATAATAATGATTTACAATGACTCAAAATTATACTTTGAAACATCGAGCATTTGTCATTTTAGGCTTAATAAGTGAGAAAATGCATGAAGGGGGATGCCATGCTTATGATATTAATAAGAGAATTGAAGAACGAGGAATGAGAGATTGGACAAACATAGGTGTAGATTTCTCCTTCTCTACTATATATAGAACCTTAGATAGATTAGAAAATGATGAATTAGTAGAGAGTTTTGAAGAAGAAATTGATAATAGGACAAGAAAAAATTATAAGATAACTGAATTTGGTTATGATATATTAAAAAAAAAGGTTTATAATGTATTATACAATTATATTGGGAAAATGGATGAGGACTTTTATGTTGCATTTTCAATGTTTCCAATTTTAAGTCTTGAAGAGCAAATTGAAGCATTTAGCCATACTTTAGAAATTATAAAAACACACAGAAAAGAGCTAAAAAATATGCTAGATGAAATGTTATCGAATTTTTCAGGGATGCCAATCAATGTAACAGGACTTTTTATACACCCAATTAAAATTCTCGAAACTGATGAAGAATTCTTTGAGATGGTTCTGGAAGAAGTCAAGAAAGTTGAAGGAAATATTGGCCCTGATGATTATAACTAAAAAAAGGTAATTATTGAATGAAACACATGGTTAAAGATTTTATACATAGAATTGGTCATCATTGTGAATCATCCTCAATGAGGGATCTATTCGAATATTATGGATTTCCAATGTCTGAACCAATGGCATTTGGATTGGATGCTACGATGGGCTTTGGATTTTTTGATATTTCAGGTCAGACTTCCTTTATGCCTAAATCAGACATCCCATTCTTCTTAGGAGGGAAACAAGGTACGATTGAACCAAACAGTCTAGCATGCCGATTACTAGGTATTACACTTAGAAAACAATCATTCACTAATACAAATAAAGCTTGGGACGTTTCCAAGAATATGTTGGACCAAGATATTCCACTTCTCTTAAGAGTAGATATTGCATATATGCCTTACGAAAGATTAGAAGAGGAAACGGATGAGGCTCATTTTGGAGGACATGCGGTAGTTTTAGGTGGATACGATGAGGAAAAGATGATCGCTTATATAAGCGATACGGAATTTGAAGGGTTTCAAGAAGTTCCTATTGATATTCTTAAGAGAGCGAGGAGTTCTACTCATGGACCAAAATTCATGCTTCCGGGTAATGCACAATTCTCAATGATGCGGCGTCCAGATGGAAAGCACCCACCATTAGCGGCTGGTGTTAAGCTTGCAATTCAAAAGGTCGTAAATAACATGCTACGTCCTTCAATGAACTATAATGGTATCCAAGGATTGAAAGGATTTGCGAATTCTGTACTCACATGGGGAGATAAATTAAATAAATCCATTACAAATTCAAAAGGAAAAGAGATCTCCCTTTCTCGTCTAATGTTTGAGCTTGTTCATGGCTACATTGAAACCTGGGGTACTGGGGGAGGCTCATTCAGAAAGCTCTATAAGGAGTTTTTAGAAGAATTATTAGTACATCCTGAGCTTAAGGAAGGCCCTAAGGCATGGAATTCTGATGAATTTGGTATTCTTGAAGAATGTATCCCTATAATTGATGATTCTGCCCAAAATTGGACTCTGATTGCAGAAACATTAAAGAAAGCGGGGGATGAATATAAGGATGATTGCATAAACCATGTGGATTTTGTTGAATTACATAAAGTTGCGAAATACATTCTTACCAGGGAAGAAGAATTATTTACCAAATTATCAAAAATTAAAATTTAGGAGTGAATCAAATGGTAGACAATAATTTAGCTGCGCCTTGTGGGGTTTATTGCGGCGCATGTCGGCAGTACCTTCTTGGAAAAAAAGACATGTTGGAAAAGAGAGGGTATAAACAAGGTTGTGAAGGTTGTAGAATTCGAAATAAAAATTGTGCTTTTATAAGAAGAGACTGTAATCAATTAAGGAAAAAAGAATTAGAATTTTGTTATGAATGTGAGAATTTTCCATGTCAAAAATTACAAAAACTTGATAATCGTTATAGTGAAAGGTATTATGTGAATATGATTAAGAATTTAGAGAGAATTAAAGAGATTGGAGTTGATAAATGGCTCCAAGAGCAACAAGAACTCTATACTTGCCCCGAATGTGGAGGTGAGATTTGTGTTCACGATGCTGAATGTTTTGATTGTGGAAATAAAATTAATCCAAATAAAAAAAATTAAGAAAAAAAATGTCATATAAGGAACCCTATACTGAACAGTTACGAAAAAAATTTCTTAAATACATTAAGGAGACGTTTAAATTACTTCCGGAGATGGAAAACCCGAAAGTACTTGAATTAGGTTGTGGCTCTGGTCTTGTCAGCATCGAACTTGCGAACTTGAGCAATGGTGATATCATTGCAATAGACATTGACCAGACACTCTTAGATCTGTTAAATAAAAAAATACAGAAAAGAAATCTTACAAATAGAATTACTACTAAAAGAATGGATCTTTTAAAGAATGACTTTCCAAATAGATTTTTTGATCTAATCTGGGAGGAAGGCGTGGTGCAAATAATTGGTTTTAAGAAAAGTTTTGAAGCATGCCATCGTATTCTAAAGGATGGGGGGTTTTTTGTAATTGGACAAGCTATTAAAACAATGGAAAAAAATCATGATTTGATATCTAAGAGTGGTTTTGAACTTATCAAACAAAAAAATTGGCCTGAAGGCTGTTGGTGGAGAGAATATTATGAACCATTGGAAAGTAAAATCAAGGAGATTCGTGAAGAAAAAGAAGATTCTAGTCTATTCAAAAATATTGAAGTTATTGAAGCTGAAATTCAATGGGTAAAAGCTAATCCCAAAGAAAGTGATTGTGCTCATTATATTTTACAAAAAATAAAAGCCAAAATATGAAGGATTATTAAAATGGATGTTATAAAAGTTAAAGGCGCAAGAATTCATAATTTAAAAGATATTAATGTAGATATTCCTAAAGGGAAGTTGATTCTTATAACAGGCGTATCTGGATCGGGAAAATCGAGCTTAGCTTTCGACATTATCTTTGATGAGGGAATGAATAGATATCTTCAATCGATTGGTTTTCCTCCTAAATTTGAAGATGATAAACCCTTTGATATGATTGAAGGATTAAGTCCAACTGTTGCAGTTGAGCAAAGAACTACCCGTGTATTTAATCCAAGATCAACTGTGGGAACAAAAACTGGCATATATGGATTAATGCGTATGTTATATACAACTGAAGGTATTTTAATATGTCCAATTTGTAAGGAACCAGTAAATCAGAACACCTTAGAATGTGAGATATGTGGAATGGTGGTGGAACGTAAGCAAATCAAGCATTTTTCCTTTAATGAACCTTCGGGAATGTGTTTAGAATGCAAAGGGAGAGGTTACAAAATGCTTCTAACAGAAGAAATGATTGTTCAAGATTATAACAGAAATCTTATACAAATTACAAAAGCAGGTTCTGCTGTTTTTGCAGACCAAATCCGATTTGTGGAACAATTACCAAATTTTTATAATTTTGATATAAATACACCCTTTAAGGATTTACCAGATGAAATTAAGCAGGTATTTCTATATGGTAGTGGAAAGAAGCTCAGATTTCAATGGGAATCTAAAACTTTTACTGGTGAGTTAGAGCGCGTTTTTGAAGGTGTGATTCCTCATATAAAAAGAGCTTTAAAAGAAAGTAAGAGTGCTTATAGAAGGCATAAGATTCATAATAATTTTATGACAAAAAAGAAATGTGACGAGTGTAATGGTTATAAAATTAATGAGCAAGCTCGTGAAATAAAGATTGGGGATAAACATATAGGAGAATTAGCCTTGATTCCCGTTGATGATTTAATCTTATTTCTTGAAAACCTTACTGATCAAGATACTAAAAGTCCACAGGGTAAATCTATTAGAAAGAGTATATTGGAAAGCCTAAACCGGATGGTTAATGTTGGATTAAAGTACTTGCATTTGCACCGAACATTACCAACATTGAGTGGTGGTGAACTTCAAAGACTTTCACTAATGACTCATCTAGATGCAGGGCTTGATTCTTTAATTTATATTTTAGACGAACCAAGTATGAGTCTACATGAACGTGAAAAAGATTCTTTAATTGAAATTTTAAAGCAATTGAAAGATTTAGGAAATACAATTATTGTCGTTGAACATGATAAGAGGTTTATTGATATTGCTGATGAGATAATTGATATTGGTCCAAGCGCAGGTATAGATGGTGGGGAAATTGTATATCAAGGTAACCTAGAAGGAATTGTTAACACCAAAAAATCTTACACCGGGCAATTTCTTGCAGGTATTATTAAATTACCGAAAAAATCTAAAGAATCAAGAAGAGCTATAGATAAGAACACAAATTATTTAATTCTAAAGAATGCAAATACTAACAATTTAAAGGATGTAAGTGTCAAATTTCCTTTAGGTTTAATGGTGGGAATTGCTGGAGTTTCTGGTTCTGGTAAAAGTTCTCTGGTTTTAGATACATTGGTTCCTTTATTAAAACCCTTTTTTAAAAGAGGAACAAAGAATCAGAAAGAAAAGAAGGAAGAAAACGGTGAAGAAGAAGATAATAATGAGGATTTTTTAGATTATTCTGGACAAGTGGAAGGTTCGGAAAAAATTAATGGAGTAATTGTTGTTAATCAAAAACCTATTTCTCGAGTTCGAACCTCTACTCCATGTTCATATATAGGGATATGGGATAAGATTAGAAACATTTTTGCCAAAACTGCAGAAGCTAAAAAGCGAAAATTTACCGCCGGACATTTTTCTTACAATTCGGAGCGAGGGCGTTGTCCAGCTTGTAAAGGGCAAGGAGTTCAAGACCTACAAGTGTCATTCCTCACTAGCTTTGAAATACCTTGTAAAGAATGTAAAGGTTTAAGATATAAACCAGAGATTTTAGAAGTTAAGTACAAAGGAAAATCAATATCGGATGTGTTAGGGATGACTGTAAATGAAGCTAAGGATTTATTTAAAACACAAGAAAACATCTCAAAAGTTCTTAAAATCTTAGATGAAATTGGAATGGGTTATATTGAACTAGGACAACCTGCTCCTACTCTAAGTGGAGGGGAAGCACAGCGAATAAAATTAGCTAAAGAATTAGGTAAAGTTAGAAAAGGTAAAGCTCTTTACATTTTAGATGAACCTACAGTTGGTCTGTCATTTTATGATGCAATTAAACTTATGGAGTTGTTAGAAAAATTAGTTCAAGAAGGAAATTCAGTCCTAATTATTGAACATGATCCCGAGATTTTATCAAATTGTGATTATATTATCGAATTGGGCCCTGAGGGTGGCCCTAAAGGAGGAGAAATTATTGCACAGGGTAATCCTAAAGAAATAATATTAAATAAAGAATCCAATACTGGACCATATCTTAATTAAATAATATTTTATTAAACTATGGAAATTAAAATTCGTGGAGCACAGGAGAATAATTTAAAAAATATCGATGTGGATATAAAGGATGGACTTACAGTAGTAACAGGGGTTTCTGGATCAGGAAAAACTTCTCTTATTTTTGACACATTATATAAAGAAGCTCGGCGTAGATTTTTAGAGACATTTTCAGTCAGTAAGGATGATATGAAATTGAATCCTGCAAAGGTTAATTCCATCTCAGGTTTAGGACCTACAGTAGCGCTTAGTCAGAATGTATTAAATCGGAATCCTAATTCTATTTTAGCATCTGCGATTGGTCTTATTCCTCTATTGAAAATCTTGTATGCTAGATTTGGTGAGAGTAAATGTCATATATGTGGTAATAAGCTTACTTTCTTGAAAGAAGATGAAATTATTGCGAAATTAGATGCTTTAAGGAAAAAAGAGTCATTACAAATATCTGCTCTACTAGTGAGAAAAGTACAAGGGAGTCATCGAACCTTGATTGATCTATTAAAAAAAGAGTTTGGACCTGAAGCTATAATTGTCGATGGAAAATCATCACCAAAGCAATTGAATTCTAAAGAATCACATGATATTCAAGTTCAAATTGGACAAGTGAATAAAGATAGTAATATTGATGAGATTAGAGCAATTGTTCAATTTTCATCCTCGTTAGGTGCGAATTCATTAATAATTGGTGGTAAGTCAATAAATTCTCTCATTTCTCGGATTCCTGCCTGTGTTCAATGCGGTACTTGGTTTGGGGAGCTTGAACCTAAATATTTTAATAAAAATTGTCCACATTGCAAAGGAAAGGGATGTAAACTGTGTAATGAAACAGGTTATTATCCAATTGCATCTAATGTTACCTGGGAGGGATTGTTATTTCCTGAAATACTTAAGAAATCTGTAGGTGAATTAGTCGCTTATTTTTCCAATGAAGAATTACCTATTACAATTAGATTATTGCAGGAAATCAAAAGACGTTTATTAGCTCTAGATGCTGTAGGTTTGGATTACTTAACATTGGATCGAGTTTCTCCAACTTTATCAAGAGGAGAATCTCAAAGAGTTCGACTGGCTATAGCAGTGTTGAGTGAATTAGAAGATATTACTCACATACTTGATGAACCCACAATAGGTCAGCATCCAGCTGATGTTGCAAGGTTATTACCTGTACTTCAGAACCTTGCTGGTCCAGTAATTTATATTGAACATGACCGTCAAGCCGCTATATATGCAGATATAGCTATTGATATTGGTCCTGGCGCAGGAAAAGATGGAGGTGAAATTATTTTTGTAGGGACGCCCGCAGAATTATGGAAAGCAGATACTCCCTCTGGTAAGTTCTTTAGTCTAAGAGAGAAAGTGAAAATTCCTAAACATAAAACTGAACCTCAATTGTTTTTAACGATTGAGAATGCTTATATGCATAATTTGAAAAATATTAACGTTAAAATTCCTTTAAACCATTTAACTGTTATCACAGGCGTATCTGGTTCAGGAAAGAGCACATTACTAGAAGATGTATTATTTGCTACACTAAAGGGAAAAAAATCTATGGGTTGTGTTAAAATTGATAGCCCAAATGTAAAAGCTATCATGGTGGATCAAGGACCTATTGGGAAAAATCCTCGATCAAATCCTGCCACTTACACAAAGCTAGCTGACAATATCAGAAAACTGTATGCTAAAGCTACTAAATTCAAACCCACCTATTATTCATTCAATACTCCACAAGGGCAATGCCTAACATGTAATGGGATGGGTGCCCTTGAGATAAAAATGAGATATTTACCATCTAATTGGATTACCTGCCCAGATTGTGATGGTCAGAGATTTTCTGAAGAAGTACTTGCTGAAAAGGTCAAATTTGGAGATAAAGAATTTTCTATTGCTGAATTTTATGATATTCCAATTTCAGATATTGGAAAGTTATTTGAATCAGAAAAAAGACTAGCTATTGGAGAACTCAATTCTGCTAAACAAATGTTAAAGGCACTTAATGATATAGGTTTAGGTTATCTTTCTTTAGGGCAACCCTCTCCGACATTATCTGGGGGTGAAGCTCAACGAATTAAACTATCAAAATACTTAGGAAAAAAGTCCCTAAAAGACCAATTAATTATGCTTGACGAACCTTCAACGGGATTACACCCTCAGGATTTAGCAGGTCTATTAGTGATTTTAAATAGACTGCTTCAAGCTGGGGCAACCATTGTAATAGTAGAACACAATATTGATATAATTAAGGCTGCTGATTGGATTATAGACCTTGGTCCTGGTTCGGGACCCAATGGTGGAGATATAATGTATCAAGGCCTTTTAAATGATTTTATAAGCGTAAATGAATCTCTTACGGCTCAAGCTTTAAAGGCGGAAGAAGATATTATCCCAATAACTGAAAAGACAAAAAAAGAAAAAGAAAGTATGACAAATATTGTTATTCAAAACGCTCATATTCATAATTTAAAGAATGTAAGTGTAAAGATCCCAAAAAACGAAATAATTCTAATCACAGGTGTCTCTGGATCAGGTAAATCAAGTTTGATTATGGATACTATCGAGACAGAAGCTAGACGTAGATATTTAGAAACACTATCAATGTATGAACGGCAGAGTACTAAAGAAAGTACTGAGGCTCTAGTAGAAAAAATTCAAGGATTACGTATCACAGCATCAATTATACCAGAAAAAATTATACAAGGTTGGTTTTTTAATGTTCGAAATACTATAGGCCGAGTTACTGATATAATACTCCATTTAGCTAATATCTTTGCATATATGGGAGAAAAGTTTTGTCCTAAATGTAATGAGATTATGCTTCGAAAAGAAAAATGGTATTGCCAAAAATGCAATCTTTCAATACCTCTGGCTAAACCAAGACATTTTATTTCTACAAACTACTCTGCAGCTTGCCTTAAATGCCATGGAGTAGGTTCATTTCAAGTTCCTAATCAAAATAAATTAATAATTCACCCTGAAAAACCCCTATGCAATGGTGCTATGTATTCTCCTGGATTTTTTCCCAAAGGGTATCTATGTAAACCGTACAATGGGGGATACTATATAGTTCAAGCTCTTGCTGCTCGTTATTTTTTTGATCCTTTTTCTACAGCTTGGAATGAAATGTCAGAGGAAGCAAAAAGAGCATTTCTTTTTGGAGATAAAGAACCGTTAGATGTTGAATTTGAAAATAAAAAAGGACAAGTTACTAAGAGGTTAGTTGAATATCAAGGTTTCTATGAACATTGGTTAAGAGATTGGGATGTAGGAGGCACCTATACTGATAAAAAGAAATGTGATGAATGCAATGGAACGAAATTACGTCCACAATATCTAGCGATATCTCTGAATGGTTATAATATATTTCAGATGTGTGAAATCCCTCTAAATGAGTTATATAAATTATTGAAGAAGGTTAGGATTAAAGAAAATATTCCTGAATTTGTAAATAATAGTCTTAAGATCATACTAACTCGATTGGAATTTTTAATTAAAACAGGATTAGGATATATTAATTTAAATCGTGTTGCTGAAAGTCTCTCTGCTGGTGAAGCACAGAGAGTCCGATTAGCAGGGCTATTAGGGAGTGATTTATCCTCTTTAACTATTTTACTTGATGAGCCTTCAAGAGGTTTACATCCATCAGAGCTTCAAAATTTATTGGATATTTTAAAAGAATTACGTGATATGGGTAATACAATTATCATTATTGAACATGACCCATTATTTATGGAATGTGCTGATTATATTATTGATATGGGGCCTGGAGCTGGAGTTAATGGCGGTGAAATAGTAGCACAAGGAACCCTAGAAAACATCAAATCAGCTAATACTATTACTGGCCAATGGTTAAATGGAGATAAGAAATTTAATTTATTAAAAAAAACTAGAAAACCAGAGAAATTTCTAAGGATATATGGGGCTAGAGAAAATAATTTAAAGGGAGATTTAATTGAGATCCCTCATGGCTTATTAGTAGGATTATGTGGCGTTTCAGGATCAGGAAAGAGTACCCTGATAATTGATACATTAGGAAGAGCTCTAGTACCTATAAAGCACACAACTTCAGTGTCTCGAGAACCAATTGATCCTGGGGAGTATGAAAAAATAGAGAATACATTATCAAAAACTATAATCATTGACCAAACTAAGAAAAAGATAGGGAGTCCTCTAAAATTTTTAGGATTAGATCGTCTAATTATACAACTCTTTACAGAGACTGAAGATGCAATAAATTTAGGTTTAAATTATAAAAAATTATCTAAAAAATGCTCTATCTGTAAGGGGCGTGGTTATGTTAAAATCGATATGAAATTTCTTCCTGATATTGTTGAAACCTGTGAGACTTGTAAGGGATCTGGTTATCAAGCTGAAGCTTGGCAAGTTTATTTTAATGATGTTTCTTTAGCTGAGGTTAATGATTTAACAATAGAAGAAGCTTATGATTTATTTAAGGATTTTGAAACAATATCATCAAAATTAAATTATGCCAAAAGAGTAGGATTAGGCTATTTACAGTTAAATCAGCCTGCTCATAGTCTTTCTGGTGGTGAAGCTCAAAGACTTAAGATAGTAAAAGAAATATCAAAAAACCCTACTAAAAAAACCTTGTATATCTTAGATGAACCGACCATTGGGCAACATTTGGAAGATATTTCTAATTTAATTGATGTTCTTCAACTTTTAGTTGATAATGGTCATACAGTATTAGTGATTGAACATCATCCTCAAGTGTTGGCATCATGTGATTGGATTATAGAACTTGGACCCGGTGCTGGGCCTGAAGGAGGTCGAGTTATCTCGCAAGGGTCTCCAGAAGAAGTGGCGAATCAAGACACCCCAACCGCACCATATTTAAAATATGTATTGGAGGGTCAAATATGACTTGGATTCCACTATTATTAACTGATCCCTCACCTTGCTTAAGGTATTTAGTTTTAACTGATTTGTTACATCGTACGGTGGATGATGATGAAGTTCAAGAATTAGCAGAAATGAGAGAATCAGATCAACTTGTAAAGGAATTATCTAGTCTTCAAATGTCCAATGGAGCATGGAATTCTCTTGGAAATATCCAAAAAACTTATGGAAATAAAATACAATTAACGTCCATGGCGTTACAAAGACTAGGTTATTTTGGATTTGATTCTTCTTCTCCAATGGTGCAAAAAGGAGCAGAATTTCTTTTTTCAAAGCAGCAAAAGGATGGTTCTTGGCCAATTCCTAGTAAGAAACAACTAACTGATGAAGAAATAGGATATCAAATGATGCCTATTCAAACTGCTATACCACTCTTAGGATTAGTGATGTGTGGGTATTCTACAGATGTGAGAACAGAGAATGCATTTGATTGGTTAATAGCCCAACGCTTAGAAGATGGTGCATGGCCTGTTGGTATTTCGGCGGGTAATTATGGGGGGATTGCTGGATATCGTCGCCTTGCCCATTCAAGATGGGGGTGTCGATCGAGTACAACAGTAGTTCTTAGCTGTTTTATTTATCATTCGGAACGTAGTCGAAGTAATGTAGCAAAGCGAGCTTTGGATCTCGTACTTGGAACATCATCTAAAATAAGGAATAATCTTGGTTTTATAATTGCTCGCCTTATAGGATTAGAAAGATCTGTTGGTCAAATAACTTTTATGGCAAAATTTGATATCGCTAATATTTTAAATTTATGTTGGAGAGTAGGTTCTAATATGGATGATGAACGTATTTATGATCTCGTTGAGTTTATAAAATCTGAACAAGGAATATATGGATTATGGGAACATTTGAAACATCCACAAGTTACACGTTGGTTAACTTTTGATTTATTGAGATCACTTTCTCATATAAATAATAATGTAGAATGGATTTCTGAAGAACCAGTTACTCCATTTCAGGCTTATCCAAAAAAACTGAAACGATACTAAAAAAAGCTTATTAGATTTCATGTATTTGGATATATATTATTACTTATATTATTTTAAGAGGGTAAAATTATGAAAACAACACTCCATCACGCACATTTATTTGCTTCCAATCTTGATAGGAGTATTAAATTTTATCAAGATATGTTTGGAGCTGAAATATTATTTGATTTAAAAATGGCAGGAGCTAGAAATGTCATGATAACTATTGGATCATCGAAGATAAATTTTTATGAGCAACCCCCTAAAGATGAAGGAAGAGGAGCTATTCATCATTTAGGAATAGAAACTGATGATTTAGAGGCTTTAGTAACACACATGAAAAATAAAGGATTTCAATTTATAAAAGAAATAAAAAGCTTTGGTCCATTGAAATACGTAATGGCGGCAGCTCCTGATAATATTCTATTAGAACTTTTTGAAGTAGTAAAAGATAAAGTCTCAGAAGATCAATATAAACAAATATCATCCTTAAAATCTTCATAATTTTTTTTATTTTAATGTGATAATATTATCACACATTGTCACATTATTGTGACAAAGTTTAAATACTTAATTTTCTATATTCATTTCATAAAACTTTAAAATTAAAAAGAGGTGGTTTAAAAATTTCAGTCAACGGGGAATTTTTAAAGAATAGAGCAATTGTAATTGACAATGGGACAGGAATCTCGAAAAACGGTTTTGGAGGAGAGGATCAACCTCGTTCAGTTTTTCCTACTGTAACCGGAAAGCCAAAGTATGGAAATATTATGCCTGATGTGAAAGATTATAGCCGAGAATGGTATATTGGAGAAGAAGCTATGGAGTTAAAGGGAATTATGAATTTACAATTTCCAATTGAACATGGAGTTGTTGAAGACTGGCCAGCTATGGAAAGAATATATCATTATACATTTTATACTGACTTAAGAATAGATCCTTCAGAATTTCCATTACTTTTGACAGAGGCTCCTTTAAATCCTAGATCAAATCGAGAAAAAATGGCCGAAATAATGTTTGAAACATTTAATGTTCCTGCTCTTTATATCGCTACTCAAGCTGTTTTATCACTTTATGCTTCTGGCCGAACTACTGGATGTGTAATAGATATAGGTGATGGTGTATCACACATAGTGCCAATTTATGAGGGTTTCGCTCTTAGCCATGCAATAGAACGTATCGATCTTGCAGGAAGAGATGTTACTACATATTTACAAAGATTATTACGTCAGAACGGGCATACTTTCTATACTTCAGCAGAGAAAGAGATTGTAAGAGATATTAAAGAAAAGCTATGTTATGTAGCAATAGATCCTGAAAAAGAAATTATGCTATCAAATAAAGTCACAGGAATGAGAAAAAATTATATGCTTCCTGATGGTGAAACAGTGAATATTGGGCTTGAAAGATTTCTTGCTCCGGAATGTTTATTTAATCCTTCTGTTGTAGGAAAGGAGTTAGCTCCCTTAGATGATGTTGTTGTGGGAGCAATTTCTGAATGTGATGTAGATTTACGTAGAGATCTTTTCAGTAATATTGTTCTTTCAGGTGGAAGCACCATGTTTCCTGGAATTAAGGAAAGATTGACAAGAGAAATTAAGGAACAAATTCCTGAAAGCGTGGATGTTAAAATAATTGCTCCTCCAGAACGCATGTATTCTGTTTGGATTGGGGGTTCAATCTTGAGTTCACTTAAGTCTTTTTATAGGATGTGGGTTACTCGAAGAGATTATAAGGAAATGGGTCCACAAGTTATTCATCGTTGTTTTTAATTGCTCTCTAAATTCTTTTTTTTTTTAATAGCAAAATGAGGAAAAGGGTTAAGAAAAATGGAAAAAGTATTGCCTGAAGTGAAAAGACTTTTTAAATCAGAATCAAAAGCAATTTCAATAGCAATAATAGTAGGAGAAAGGGAAATTGTTTATTCAACGGAGAATTGGGATATAAGTAATGATATTACTGTGATAAATTCTATTTGGGCTTCAAAAAAATCAGGGAATATTACGATTTCGGGTGAAACTTATGTAATTTTACAGATTACTGATGAAAAACTTATCGCTGCAAGTCCTATAAAAGAAGGAGGAATTATAGGTTTTAAAGATGATGAAAGGACAATTATTTGTAAGATAACTTCAAGTGATTCAATGAAATCAGGTTTAATAGCCGCTTCTAAAGTTTTAAGAAATTTGAGTACAAAAAAACCATATTTAGATTCAGATATACCTATAGAAAAAAAAGAGGAAATTACTGATTTAACTCCAAAAATAATTTCTGAAACTTCGAGAGTTCTTGAAAAATTAGGATTTTATCGTGTAGGATTAAGTGAGGATGATGCTAAAGTATATTTAACACTTCTAAGAAAAGGAGAAAGGGGAGAAAAAGTTGGAAATTTGGATAAGGAATTGGATTTAAAGAGAACTCATATTTATAGAATTATTGATAGACTAATTGAAAAGGATTGGGTTGATAAGCTATCAAAAACACCAACAGGAGCACAATTTTATATTGCTAGACCTCCAAAAGAACTATTAGATAATCTAATAAAAGAAAAGAAGGAAGAGATCAAAATTTTAGAAGGATTGAAATTACTCATTTCAGATGATCTTACAAATGGGTGGAAGATAATTTCAGACTTGGAAAATGTACAAAAAAGCCAATTTGATTTAGATATTCATGAAATTATTGGTAGTGAAAAGGACTTTGGAATTATGATTTATGAATATGATAGGATAATCAAGGGGGAGGAAAATTTAGATAAAGTAAAACTCAGAATCTATTCTAAAAAGTTAGAGACTATAATTAATGAACGTAAGGAAATTGGCAAATTAAAAGATTTAGCAGAAGTAAAAATTAATGAAATTGATATTCAAAATTATGTAGGATCAGAAATATGTATCAAGTTTAAGAAAGAAAGTAGGACAGCAAATTCTCTCGGAGATGATTGGATTATTGTGGCTAAATTAGTATCGATTCCTATTGATAATAAAATATACATTATCTGGGGATCAGAGGGGAAATTTGAAATTCTTATGGATATGTTTCTTAAAATAGGATTCTAATTTAAAA
>JAEOTV010000027.1 GCA_016839635.1 Promethearchaeota archaeon
CTTCCCATCCAAGATCACGTAGTACAGATCCTAGAGTTTCTGATTCCTCTTCTAGAACAAATTCGGTATCGTATTCAGAAGCTGAAATTTCAGAATCGAAATCAGGAGGAGCTAACTCTTCAAATGAAGGCAGTTCATCAAGAGAGGGAAATTCTCCAACCGTTTTTGGTTCTTCTGAAACAAGAACGGGTTCTTCTGGGACTGGTTCTTCATCCATTTCCATTGGTGTGTAATCCTCAAGAGGAATTGGAGGAACCTCATCATCATAAACTTTAAATGCGGTTTCGGGAGTTACACTTTCTGTCACTTGAGTTGTTGCAAATTGAGCAGCTTCTTTTACTTCTTCTTCAAGCCCTAACCCTACTGATTTTGGAATTGAAACAATCCCACTTTCAGTTGTAGTTTCGAGTTCTTCAAATTCTTCATCTCCTTTTTCCCAATCATCTAAAAATCCTAATAAATCATCTAAAGCGGCTTTATCTTGTTCAAGTGAAGGTTTTACTATAGCTTTGGCTTCTTCTTCTGCTTTTTGGAGTTCCATCTTCTCAATTTCTGATTTTTCAAGGGAAAGCATCATCTCTGTTTCTTGATCCCCTGAAATAAGTCTATTTAATTTCTTTGCTAATTCTCTTAAGTATCCTAAATAATACCCAATACGATATATCGCTCTCAATCCACCAAACACAATATATTCATCATTGATTGCCATTAGAATACTATATCCCGAAGCATTATGCAAAATTATTTCTGTCAACGCTCCATGAACAGTTGCTTGATTTAATCTTAATCCTAAATCTATTAAGGCAGTACTTGATGCCGAAGTAGCATCTGCATCTAAGTCTGAAGATGTTGAGCTCGCCACTTTCATTCCTACACGAGATAAAACAGATAGATTTTCCAAATCAGTTTTATTTTCTTCATCTCTTAATGTTAACATCATATTTTTACGAATATCTTCCGCAATTGAGGACATTTACTTCTTCTCCTTGATGTAATATAGGATTGAACTCGAATTTTTTAATTTCGATTTATGTATAAATAGAAAGACTATTTTAATATATTTTATCATTACCTTATTTTAAAAATTTCATTAGATTCATTTGGGTAGAAAAAGATTTATCAAACTTCTCAAAAGTATACCCTGATAATTGCGTAATTATTCTCTTCATTTCCTTAATTACATCCTCTGGTGTTAATTCTTCAGTATTAATCTTGATAACATCTGCTTTATTTGAAAGATATTGCTTATAGTACGAGAGAATAGTTAATAAATATTCTTTATCTTCCTCATTCCATTCACTTCTTATTTTTTCTATTGAGCCCCTTTGAATTATACGTCTCATGATTGTATCTGGTTCTGCATGTAAATAAAAGACATAATTCTCTTTCCATTGAATAGAATTATATGTGTCCAATATTAAGTTAAAATCTTTTTCTTTTAAACTCAAACTCTTGGAGTAAATTAGAACACATAAAGGAGTTCTATCTAAGACTATGATCCTTCCATTGTATTTATTATCAAAATTAACTATATTTTGATTACGCCTAATGAGTTGTTGAAGAAAATGAAGTTCACTTCTAAATCCGATTTGTTTATTTGAAGACCCAAAAGGAAAGGGTGGATTTTTTACATACCTTTCAGGAAAAAATTTAAATTTATTATTTTCTTTAACTCTGGATCTGAAAAAATTGAATACTGTAGTTTTTCCTACTCCGTGCACTCCAGCAATAGATATCACAATGTTATCTTTAGAACCCTTATTTCTATATATTGTTTTACTCAATATATCTTATACTCCAAATAAATAAAATTAAATCGTAACAACCTAATTAAGCATTTAAAATAATAATTCTAGAGATTATTGATTTTTCTTATTATTAAAATTTTATATTTGGGGGGTAATGAAAAGTTATAAATTTAGATAGATGAGTATCATAATAACAATATTATAAAACACATTAGTGAAAATCGTTGCACTGATATTCCCATTCGTAAGTTCAAAAATGATCCCTAATACTAGAAACATTAGGAAATTTGCAAGAAAAAAACTCATCCCTATTGGAAAAGTAAATAGCAGCATTACAAGTGAATAGGTAAGCGCTACTAAAACGATCACATAAAAATGGTTTTTAAATTTCTGTTTTAATGCGTTATGTAGAACTCCTCTAAATACAATTTCTGAAGAAAATACTCCTATACATAATGTAATCGTTAATAAGACTATCCACAAGAGGTCAGAGTCTCTAATTACTTGGTTCTGTTCTATTATGCTCGCTCTTACATCAAAAAAATCCCAACCAATATCTGTAAAGAAAATAATGATAGAATCTGACATATAGTTAATTAATATTAATATGATAGCCCCCAAAATTCCAACACCAATCCCTAATAGAATTTTTTTTGATTCAATATAAATTCCAATTTTGGTAAAACTATGTTTTTTATTGAAAATATACCAGATTGGATATATTCCAAATAATAATTCAGGTACTTGACTTAACACAATTTCTTGAACACTAAGAGTTGTGGTATCTAATTGAAATGAAATAACTGTAAATAACAAAAAAAAGACGATGACTAATACATAAATACAAGTTCCAAAAACATTGATACCTTCTTTTAAATTCCAAGTGTCTTTCTTCAATATAAATTTTTGTTCAGGTTCAAGCTTTTTACTTGTAAAAATTAATCCTGGTTTTTTCTGAATTACAGTTTTTGCAATTTCAGTAATCTTTTCTAATTCAGTATTGCATATTGGACATTGGTCTAAAATGGTTGATGTTATTAGAGACCCACAACCAGGACATTTTCTAGCAACTTCTAATCTTCGAGGCGATTTAGGTTTCACAATTGTTTTATCGGATTTAACTTTGATAATAAGTTTTCCACATGTTGGGCAATAGATCCTGTTCTCTTCCACATTAGAGCCGCAGTATACGCAATATTTAATCTTTATCTTATTTTCTTCTGACATAACAGTCGTTTTAACTTGAATTCTTTTTCATAATATTATTTTGTTAATTATATAAACTAGAAATTATATAATTTTTGCTTACATTTTATTCACTTGAATAGATATCAATATCATTTGAATTTTCATGAGTAATTAAAAAAAATATTATTAAATTGGTGCAATAGTTATTCTAAAAAAAATTTTTAAAAAAAGAATTAATGAAATTCATGAAAAATATAAAGATAAGGACATTCTAATTGCTGATGACATGTCCAACTTTTTTGGTTTAGAATCAGCAGGAGTTTGGAAAGTTCGTGGGAATGGTGTGTTATTACTCACTAAAAAGGAATTATTTTTTGGAATGTGGAAACCAAAAAAAGATCTATTAATCCCTGTGAAATCTATTATTGAGGTCACAAATCCTAAATCACATATGCACAGGTCAGTATTAAAACCTCTTTTAAAAATAACATTTAAAAATGAAAACGGGGAATCCGACTCAACTGCTTGGTATGTGCGAAAATTAGATGATTGGAATGAAACTATTAGACTGCAAGTATCTAAGAATAGATAAAATTCATGGGTTTTAATTTTAAAAGTAATTGATTTTAATCAAGTCCATTTTTATTTATAATATCCCATTCTCTAATTGCTGAAATAATATTCAAAAAGTGTTCTTTAAAATTTATCTGAGAAGAGTTTTCATAAAAACGAAAACTCGGACTGAATTGAAATATTGGACGGAATCTTTTACCATTTCTAGGAAGCCATCGTTTTTCTGAAATTTCTTTGTACAAATTAAATTTATGCTTATCTGATTTTAATCCCAATTTGTTTGAAGTCATGTAAATTCTGACCATTTGGGATTCAGCTTCTACGTGTTTGATTAGTTTAAATTGAAAATCAATTTGAACAAAATATGGTGCCTTTAACTTCACTAAAAATCTATCATGAAAGATTCCTCGTAGTATAGGGATTGCCATGCTTAAAAATATATAGATAATGATTAATCTTATGATTAGAGAAGTAATATAATAATCATTTGATATTCTTATTCCTAAATTAACAAGAATAAAAATAATTATTGTGATACTATTAAATAAGAGAAAATTAAATCCTATTTTATACTTTCTATGAATCTCAAAATCCAGATTTTTTAATTCTTTATTAATAATGTTAACTAAAGTAGGAGAAAAACTTGTAATGGTAATTTGAGAAAAATGAATTGACAAATAAACTAAAAAAAGGAGCCAAGAGACTATTTGATCAAATATAAGACTAAGATTTGATATAAATAGTTGATAAGAAAGCATATAATAAATCATACTTATCAAGAAAATTATTATAATTAAAAAAAAGACTCTAAAAAGCATATTAAAATATTCTTTCCGAATTGAATCAATAAGTTCAATACTCTCTTTAATATTGTCCAAATTCAATTCTGCTGATATTTTATCATAATCCATTATTCTACATCCCTCCAAGATTTAATTTTTTCTTTTTCTTCCTGAGGAGAAATCCAAAATTTCTGAACTATTTCTCGGAATAATATGAAATCGGGATTATCTTTTTCATTTAAATTTACCATATGAAATTTACTTGTTTTTTTCTTTATTTCAATATAATTTTGTTCTAATAAATAATCAAAAGCATGGATTAACTTTTCAC
>JAEOTV010000229.1 GCA_016839635.1 Promethearchaeota archaeon
ATTTACGAAATGTATGTAAAGCAACAATTGAAATACTAGAAAAAGTTCCAAATTGGATTAAAACTGGTATGACTGAAAGAGAAGTAAAAGCAAAATTAGAATGTGAATATTTAAAGTTAGGTAGACCATCATTTGAAGCTATTGTTGCAACAGGAGCTCATTCAGCAGATCCACATCATAATAGTTCTAATAAGAAAATTGAACCTGGCGTTTTACTAATCGATACAGGATTGCAAATTGATCAAATGTGCTCAGACATAACTTGGACATTTTGGATTGGTAGTAATCCTCCAGATGATTTTATACAAACTTATAATGCTCTTTATGAATCAAAACTTATAGCTAATAAATATTATACTAATGATACTCCAAATAACTTGCCAGCTAAAAAATGCCGTGAATATTTAGGTGAAAAAGGTTATGACCATGAAAAATTGTTCTTTCATGGATTAGGTCACGCACTAGGTTTTGAACCTCACGGTATTGGTCCTAGAATCAATTGGAATATTCCTGATAGTCATAAACTCAAAGAGAATATGGTATATACAAATGAACCAGGTTTATATTGGATAGGAAAATGGGGGATCAGATTAGAAGATGATATCATAATAGGAAAACAAAAATGCGAACAAGTAACTTACGTGCCAAAAGATCCAATCGTGATGTGATAAAGATCTTCTCTACTGAAATTTCTTATTACCTATTTAAACTAAAAGAATAAATAATAATTCGTATTATTAAGTCCTACGTCTCATAAAATAGCTTCTAAGGAATATCGTACTTACTATTACAATTGCCACCAAAGTTATTCCTCCCATTATTACTCCAAATAAGAAAGGGAATGAAAGAAAAGGATTCGGAGATGATGGTGCGAAAAGATCAGCAATTCGAATTGCCTTGGAACTAATACCTCCATAATCCCAAATATTAGTACCAAGCTTTGTTTGTGCTCCAGTAGCCCCAAAACCAACTTTTGCTAATTCTCTATCTAAATTTAGTTTGATGTAATTTTCAAAATTACGATTATAATAAATATAGATATCGTGTGTAACAGGGTCAAATATATAACTATATGAAGTCTGACTATTAGATACTGCTCGCAACACATCATCACATGCATCAACGGTCACAGATCCTTCAGATTTGATATATCCTAGCATATTGAGTGCTTTTAAATATCGTGTACAATAGCCATATCCATTTTCTGGGTATGCTCGGTTAAAATTAGTTGAAATCAAGAAATTTACATTTCCTTTGGAGGTATATGCACGTTCCCCTTCAGAATTTCCACTAACAACCACAGCATCACCTGAAGCATCAGCATAATGGCTCTGACATGCAATAGCACTACCAAAATTGTGAGTCTGATAATAATTAATAGTTTCATTAATATTACTACATATCCATGGAATTTCGAGATGGATATGGTAATAAATATGGGTCTCTTCTAGCTCAGGATGAGGATTCATAGGGATGACTGGTAGTCCATTTCCATCAAAACATAAACCTTGAGTATTCATCCCACCTTGAACATATCCATCAGCTTGATGATGATTATTATCAAATCCAACAAATACAGCGCCATATGTCGGCTTAGTTCCTGAAGAAGAGTTATATTCTTGACTTGGAATAAACCACAAATAGGTGTTTGGTAGTTGTAAGTCCTCATTATTACAAAAAAGCGCTTTATCTCCTATAGAAACAGTAAATATTGTACATGATTGATTATATTGGTTAGGATTTAAATATCCTAAACCTGAAGTGGTATTAACGTTCGTGAATATAAAAATAGTAATGATAGCTAATAAAATTATAGTTAATTTTGATGATTTCATAAAATTATACCATAAAAAATGTTAATATTTTAAATAAAAATAACTATAGCAATTTAAAACTTTTCAATAGAATAAGATTACGTATGAATATTTAATTTAAGTACAAATTTGTACAAGACGATCTCATTATCTATAATCTTTGACTATTACTATATCTGATTTATTTTCTATTATGTATCTCCATTTTAAGATAAATAAATATATTTATTCAATCAAGATCAAAAGTTGAAACTCACAGGAGAATTGTAAAAAGGAAGAGAAAAAGTCGGAAAACATGATATTCAAAGAATTCATTAAAATATGGATACTTTTTTTAATAGCTACATTATAATTTCATTTATATTTGGGGTGAAAAAACCGTATTTTTGGTGAGTGTTTTCATTTCTGACAAAAATTTCATAACGATCACTACCATTCTATATTTTTTCTAACAATATTATTAGAAGTTCTTTAAGAATATTGTTAATCTTATGTCAACTTTGTCATGTGAAAAAAAGGAAATTTTTAAATACTAGTGCGTTTCAACATATATTGTCAAAAAAAGAACGGAATACTATGATGAAAAATATATTCTTATACCTAAAGCCGTTGAATCGGCTAAATACCTCAACCCTTAACCCTGTTATTAGATAAATACGTCTCCTCTTTTTGCAATTTTGATTATCATGGCTTCCGATTTTTTCTCTTTTTTCTTTTAATTTTCCCAGAGAGAGATCTGAAATGTTTTATATCGAATTATATCTGAATATATACTCCAGCTAATGTTCCACATCTTTTCCAGATTTATTTTTAAAAGATCCTATCCACGTTTCAAGGTTTTATTTTCTTTTCTTTCATTAATGATCCTATAATTGCCATGATGATTCCTATAATTAACATCGATGTCGAAATTGGAAAAGGAATATATATGAAAACTTCAGAGATATTAGCAGAAATATTGATTGCCTCTACGAGTAATCCTCCTAGTATTAAAATCAATCCTATAAGCACCAACCAATAATCTCTGCTCTTTTTAGCCCAATTACCACCAAATATTATACAAGTAACCCCAATAATAATCATTACGCAAACTAAAACAAAACCTATGGTCGCTATATCCCATATGATGGCAGAAATTATATATAAAGGGACGGATACAATATATAGTATAAGTCCAATAACTATTAACTTATTTCCAATGTCTAATTTATTCATAAGATCCCTCCTATTATTATTCTTTTTATTTTTTTAAAATCTAAGTCATAAAAAAGAGGGAAGTTCCATATATAAATATTAAGGTTGGTAATTCTAATGAATTAGAATATCTAAAATCTTCCTTTTAATTATAAGTATAGAGACAGCAAATACACTGCCGATGAGAATAACTGTATCATAACCAGGTACAACGCTACCGTTTGTATCTTCTGGTTTTAGAACAGGACATTGCCCAATTATGAATTCTACTACGCAAACATCATTTCCGCCAGCACCATAGCTCCGTGTGTATCCCGTAACGAAAGCAGTTCCATTCGGACCTAGTACTACTCCTTGAGTAAGATCGGTTTCACTTCCACCCCAAATACAGGACCAGTCTGCAACACCACTAGAATTAAACCTTACCAAGCACCAATCGTAATCTTCACCAACGGAAACTGAAGTATATCCTGCAATGTATGCATTACCAGAAGAATCCATTACCATAGCATAAGTGTAAGCGTGATTTCTTTCTTTCCAAGTATTGTTCCATTGATACTCTCCTTCAGAAGTGAATTTTATCAAGCCTAGTCTCTGGGGGACTGGACCAATATCAGCAGGGATAGAGCAACTTGGAGATTGTTCGAAATATCCAGCAACATATAAATCACCCGAAAGGCTATAAATTATTTCTGTCCCATCTTCATTATCAGCACAACCCCATGTTTTGTTCCATACCATCCCGCTCGAGTTAAATTTTACTAAATAAAGGTCAGTTTTTCCCGCTCCAAAGCTTAAAGTATTGCCTACAACATAAGCATTTCCTAATGGATCTAAAGCCAAGCCATAAGCTCGATCACTATCAATTCCTCCGCAAGTATAGTTCCATACCACACCACTCGAGTTGAACTTTACTAAACATACGTCATAATCACCCTCCCCAAAACTATTTGTATGTCCAGTTACATAAGCATTGTCTTGGGAATCAAGAGTAATACACCATCCAAGCTCATCGTCTATTCCTCCCCATGTATGGTTCCATTCTATAACCCCACTAGGATTGATTTTTAGTAACCATATATCAGAACCACCGACACCATAACTCTCAGTGTATCCTGCAATATATACATTATCGAGTGAATCTAATACAATACTCCTTC
>JAEOTV010000230.1 GCA_016839635.1 Promethearchaeota archaeon
GAATTGTTAATAAGTTTATTTTAAGGGGCAGATGGGGTGGAAAAGTCATTCCTTTAAACAAGAATATTAGTTATGATTCAAAATTCATATCTTCCCAAGAAATATTAAAAATATTAGAGCGTTCATCAGTAAGGGGGATTAGTTGGTGCTATTGTAGAACCACTCAACGAAAATATGAAACGCCAAATTGCGATCACCCGATAAATACATGTATACATTTTGGTTTTGGGAAGACTCTTTATGAAATACCCTTTAAATCGTACAATCTGAAAAAAGTATCAAAAAAAGAAATTGTTGATTTATTAGATGAATGCGATGAGAGAGGGCTAATTCACCAGTTAATTTATTTTCCAAATCCACAGTTCTATTATATTATATGTAATTGTTGTCCCTGTTGTTGTGTGGTGTTAAAGAAATTTCTTGAATATGGATCTCCACAGATGGTTAAGAGTGATTTTATAGCAAAAACAGATTTGGAGAAATGTAAAAATTGCGGAAACTGTGGAGAATGGTGTCATTTTAAAGCACGAGATTTTTTTAATAATAAACTAAATTTTAATTCGATTAGATGTTTTGGTTGTGGAATATGTATCTCCAAATGCCCAAATAACGCAATTAAGCTAATAAAGAAAAGTAATGAATGAACCACAGAAAAACTATATTTTTTCTTTCAAATCTGTATTTAAATTTACATAAATTTTTGAGTTCTAATACTTTAGCTTTTTTATTAATCTTCACATTTAAAATTTAATTTAGGGTTATGTAGAGTGAAAGAATACGATGTTTTTATAGCTGGTGGTGGAATCGCAGGATCGGTCGCTGCGAAATATGCCGCAATGGGGGGACTAAGTGCCTTGTTTATCGAAAAATATAAGACTCCAAGGATGAAGGCTTGTTCTGGAATACAATTCCCCTATTTAGAAAAACTGTTTGGAGAAAAAATTCCACTTGATAGATGTTGTACTAACAAACTTACGAAAGTATCAATGCATAGACCAGATGGGAAAAAATTTAAGGCTCCTTTTAAGATGATTAATTTCATGCGCGATGTTTTTGATGATTGGTTAAACGAAGTTGCAATTAAGAATGGCGCTGAATTCAGAGATGAATGTAGTCTTATTGATTGGGAAATGGCTCATGATAATATAATTGTAACGATTTCAGATAAAAACAAAAAAATAGAACAAATCAAAGCAAAATATTTAATTGACGCCACAGGGTTAATGCCAAAGGTTAGAATGAAGATGAGACCTAATGATTTCGAAAAAAGATCATCAGGAGCAACAATCAATTATTATTTTGATGGTGAAGCTGATTTAGATCCTAATTGTCTTTACCAATATTGGAACTTAGAATTTAACAACATGATGTTCGCTTGGATTTATAAAAAAAGCGATCTCTGGGTTATCGGTACAGGATATGATAAAAATATAGCTAAAATAGGTCAAAAGTTTTTTGATTTTGTTAAGGAAGAATATAATCTTAAAGGAGAAATCATTAAAAAAGAAGGATTTTCAAGTACAATGAACATGGGAGAAAGTAGAGTTAATCTTGGTGAGGGTCGAATAATGTATGTGGGAGATGCCGCGGGGTTGGTAGATATGTGCCGAGGAGTTGGAATGGATGCCGCTGCCTTAAGTGGTCGTCTAGCAGCAAAAGCAATTCTCAAAACTGAAAAAAAATGTAAAGAACCATCTCAAGCTTTTCAATTTTATTCACGAATGATGAGAAAAGCTGTAAAGCAAACATTAAATAATGTTGGAAAAGGAATATATAACTTGAAAAATAATGAAGAGCTATTAATTTATTTAAAGAAATTCATGTTAAAAGAAGGAATAGTTATGATGATTCAGAAATTTCTTAATAAATTCAGAAGAGCAGAAAGAATAACTTTGTTGCCCCCATAGTTAGATTTGGAATAAATTTTTAACACATTTTACTCTAAAAAAAAGAAAAATAAAATATAATTAAATCTAATTTTTGATGCTTACTTTCTATTTGGGGGGTTTTAATAAATAAGCTAATAATATTGACCCTACAGACATACATCCCATTACGATAAATAGTATCAAATAACTCCCGAATGCTGTAACGAATAGATTAACACCAACAGCCCCCACAAATCCAGCAATCCCGTATGCCGTAAACACCATTCCATAA
>JAEOTV010000231.1 GCA_016839635.1 Promethearchaeota archaeon
GGTTTGGATGAATATACAGAAAAATTAATTGAGTTATTTCCTTCAGAAAAGAAAGGGATAGAAGAATTTATTGACATGTGTCAGAAGGTCTTAGAAGGAATTCAATTTATGATAAAAAGAAGGGGTCAATATTCACCAGCAGAAATCCTTAAGGAACATCCTTGGCTTATACGAGTTTCGGGAATCACTTTATCTAAACTTTTTAAAAAATTCTTTACTAATAAAAGGTTAATTTCAGTAATAGCACAATTATGGGGATATCTTGGAGTCCCTCCATCAAGATTGAATGCGTATGCTTATGTCGCAATGATTATTACTTTTTTGAAATGGGGTGCAGCTTATCCAGTTGGACGATCACACGCCTTATCGTCTTCTATGGTAAAAGCTTTTGAAGAATTAGGTGGCGAGATACGATATAATGCATTAGTAAACAGAATAATTGTTGCAAATGGGAGAGTTAAAGGAGTGGAATTACTAAATGGAGATGTATATAAATGTCAAGCTGCAATTTCAAATGTAAATCCAATATGCACAACTATGAAAATGCTTCCCAGGGAAGTTGTTCCTGAGAATTATATAAAAAAAATATATGCTCCAGAAATCGGTCCCTCTGCCTTTTCTGTTTATCTGGGATTAAATGCTTCTTATAAAGAAATAGGATTGAATGCTCATGAAATGGCCATAAGTGAATCAGATGACATGGATAAAGCTTATGAAACTTTTGCAAAACTAGAAGCTCCTAAATTTATGGTAGCTGGGTGTTATAATCATGTGTACAATAATATATCTCCTCCAGGAACGACAGAACTATGTATAACAACATTACAAATGGGTAAACTTTGGCATAATGTCTCTCCTGATCAATATCATAAAGTTAAAGATTATCTCGCAGATAAAATGGTTGAACTAATAGAAAAAACTATTTGTCCAGATATACGGGATTATATAGAGGTAGCTGAAGCAGCAACGCCTTTAACCTATTATCGATATTCAAAAAACATGGAAGGAGCAATTTACGGGTATACTCAAGATTTATTAGATGGTCCTAATCTTAGACTAAAAAGTCGAGGTCCTATTCCCGGGTTATATCAATGTGGGGCTTGGACAAATATCGGTGGTGGATTTTCAGCTAGCATTCTTAGCGGTAGAATTGCTGCAGGTATGTTTTTAAAAGATAATAAAGAAGGGAGGTGGTAACAATGGAAAAAGAGATAATGAATGATGTAAAAAAATATCAAAAACTTGAAAAATTGAAAAAGTTACGAGATGAAGTTCAACAGATTCCAGAATATTTTGATGGATTAGAAAATCTCTGTGATCGACTTCATCCAGAAAAACAGTTCCTTCAAGTAACTGATATAGAAGAACTATCTAAAGACACTAAATTATTACGATTCATTTCAGCAAAACCTAATAAACCTTTAGCACCATTTCGAGCAGGTCAATATATTGGACTTATAGTTGAAATTAATGGTGTTAGAACATCACGTCCTTTTTCTCTAGCATCATCCCCAAACCAACTTGCCTATTATGAATTAGGAATAAAAAGAAAAGAAAACGGATTCGTTAGTATTTATCTTTTAGATAAAATTAAAGTTGGAGATATCCTAGAAGCAACTGAACCATTAGGTGATTTATATTATAATCAAATATTTCATGGAGAAGATTTAGTCTTTATTGCAGGGGGCTCTGGGATCACTCCATTTATCTCAATGTTGAAAAATATCACTGAGCATAATTTAAAATTGAATGTTTGGTTGTTTTTTGGATGTTTAACAGAAAAAGACATTTTATTTAAAAAAGAGTTAAATGATATTCAATCTCGACGTCCTAATATTAAAATACAGTATATCCTTTCAGAACCTGGATCAAATTGGAAGGGGGCCTGTGGTTTCATTACAAAAGATAAAATCTTAGAGGATATAAAAACTATTAAGGATAAATTCTTTTATATAGTCGGAAATAGAGCAATGTATTCTTTTATACAAGAACAATTGGAAGAGTTAAATGTTGCTAAATCCAGTACTATTTTTGAATTATACGGAGTTCCTGATGATGTTACGAAAATAATAGGATGGCCAAAAGATATTACAGTTACAAATAAGGTTAAGATTACAATAGATTTTTTAAAGCAAGGAAAAAAAATGCAAGAAACTATAGAAGCTCTAAGTGTTGAGCCATTATTAAACAGTCTTGAAAAAGAAAAGAGTTTAGGATTACTAATCAATAGCGGATGTCGTTCAGGAGCCTGTGCTCTATGCAGAACTAAACTTAAATCTGGTAAGATTTTTATGCTTCCCGAAGTTAAAATGAGAGAAATAGATCAAGATTTTGGTTTTATTCATCCCTGTGTGTCATATCCTTTAACAGATATTCATCTAGATCTAACTCTAACCTAAACAAAAAAAGTTCAATTCTTATATTCTTTTTTATCTAATTATATATTTAATATTATAAATTGTATAACATAAATTTGAAATGAATAGAATAAAGTGGAAAAAATGAAAATTTTAACTGAAGAATGGGTTGAAGCATTTGGAAATGCTCTTAATGAAAATCCAGATTATAAACCATCAGCATTAACCTGGGAAGGAGATATGCTTCTTGTTATTGAACCTAGCGGTAATTTAGATCATGAAGTTAGAATATTTATTGGACTATATCATGGAGAATGTACAGGAACTAAATTAGTACCAGAAGGGGAAGATATAGAAACAGAATACATCATGGCTGGACCTTATGATAATTTTGTATCAGTTATGAAAAAAGAGATCGATCCAATAAGAGCAATTATGGCAGGTAAATTAAGACTTGAAGGAGACATGGCTAAGTTAATGCGTCATACAAAAGCTGCCTTAGAGATTGTTAACAGTTTGGGAAGCTTCGAAACTGAATACTTATAAAGGATTCATAATTTTATTTTTTTTATTAGAATGTATTGTCTAGGAAAGTTAATTAAACTAATAATTAAGGAAATTAATCAAAATAGTTATACTAATTTTATAGGGGAAAAAATATGTGGTATTTCTATAGTCCAAATATAATTTATGGAGAGGAAAGCTTAGATTATATTAAAAATATTAAGGGAGATAGATGTTTTATAGTTACTGATAAAAATATTGAAGAATTAGGCTATCTCAAGATATTAACGGATAAGTTAGAAAAATTTAGTAAAGAATTTCAAGTTTTTAATGAAGTTGTTCCAGATCCTAGGGAAGATGGGGTCCTAAAAGCGAAAGAACAATGTCTAGCTTATTCTCCTGATTTGATTATTGCCTTAGGCGGAGGATCTGTAATAGATACTGGAAAAACAGCGTGGGTTTTATATGAATTTCCAGAATTGAATATTGGTGATATTCATCTGTTTAGATCTGATTTATATGAGACAGGAAAAAAATCAAAATTTATAGCAATACCAACTACATCAGGAACCGGTTCAGAAGCTTCAAATGGAACAATAGTCTCAAAGTTTGAAGATAATGTATGGAAAAAATTCATTTATGCTCATCGGGGAATTACTCCCACATATGCTATAGTGGATCCAATATTTCCAGAAGGAATGCCTTCAAATTTAACAGTAGACACTGCTTTTGATGCATTATCACATGCTATTGAAGGAATGGTTTCTAATTGGAAAAATGAATTTTCTAATGCATTGGGTTTAAAAGCTATAGAATTAATTTTTAAATATTTGCCAATAGTATACAAGAATGGACACGATATAGAAGCGAGAGATTATCTACATCAAGCAGCAACTATGGCGGGCTTAGCATTTAGTAATTCTCAAGTTCACATTGGCCATGGTATGAGTCACAGTTGGGGTGCAATCTTTCATACACCTCATGGAAGAGCAGTTGGAATTTTACTTCCATATATCTCACAGTTTTGTTTAAATAATCCTGATAAGGAAGATAATACTTTAGAAATATATGCAAAAATAGCAAAACAAATGGGATGGGCTAAATGGGCAGATAATAATAAAGAAGCAGCATTTAAATCGGTTGATAAAATTAAAGAACTTCAAAAAACTGTTGATTTTCCAACTTCATTAAAGGATTTAGGAGTTTCAAAAAATGAATTTGAAGAAAATATGGATATCTTAGTTGCATGTTGCTTTCAGGATGCTACAAGCGTTATGACACCAAGATCAATTACAGATGAGTACTACAGAAAGATCTATGACTATGCATTTAATGGAAAAGATATTGATTTCTAAAACTAATAGTGAAATTTTAAAAAAGGGTTTATATCTATGAATAATTTAAAGGGATTTGTAGGCAAAATACTAACCGTAAACCTTAGTACTAACGAAATTACTGAAGAACCACTTGAGGAAAAAATAGCAAGAGAATTTCTTGGAGGCGCTGGATATTGTTGCAGGTATCTTTATGATTATATCGAAAAAGATACTGATCCTTTATCTCCAGATAACATTTTAATGTTTATGACTGGTCCATTCTGTGGATCAAATATTCCTACTAGTGGTAGATTCGTCGTTTGTGCCAAATCTCCATATACAGGAATCTGGGGAGAATCCAACTGTGGAGGATATTTTGGTCCAGAGCTTAAGAAAGCCGGTTATGACGGAATTATCATAAATGGGGCTTCAGAAAATCCAGTATATCTAGAAATTACAGAAAATGGAACTAAAATTAAAGATGCATCATCTATATGGGGAAAGGGGATATTGGAAACTTCAAAAATTTTAAAGGAAGAATCAGGCTCAAATTTAACAAGGATAGCCTGCATTGGTCAAGCAGGTGAAAATTTAGTTAAATATGCCATAATTGCTTCTGAAGAAAAAGCCGCTGGTAGAACAGGAATGGGTGCTGTAATGGGCTCAAAAAAATTGAAGGCGATCACTGTGCGAGGTAAAAAGAAGCAATTTGAAGTGGCAGATTCAGAAAATTTCAAAAAAGCAGTTCAGAAAGCTCTTGAAGATATAAATAAAGCATTTACTTCACGAATGTATGCCGATATTGGTACTTCTGCAGGTGTTGACTTGTGGAACATGACAGGGGAGTTAGCAAAAAAATATTGGACTTTGGGTGAAGAATGGGAGGGTGCCTATAATATATCTGGAATGACTGCTTTAGAGAAAATAGTTACAAGAAAATATCCTTGCTTTTCATGCCCAATTGGCTGCGCAAAAAAAGCTATTGTACGGAAAGGTGAATATCAAACTGAAGGAGAAGTTGAAGCTCCTGAAGTTGAAGCCCTTGAAGGTTTTGGTTCAATGATTTTAAATGATAACCTTGAATCAATCGTAAGAGCAAATATCTTATGTAATGATTATGGAATTGATACTATCAGTAGTAGTAGTATAATTGCACTTTTATATTATTTAATTGGCAATGGAAAAATTAAGTCTGAAAATATCGATGGTCTTATCCCTAAATGGGGAGATATTAAACCTGCTTTGGAATTACTTAAAAAAATATCATTTAGAGAAGGGATAGGTGATCTACTAGCAGAAGGATCAAATGCAGTTGGAAAAGAATTTAATGTACCTCAAGATGAAATAGCGACTGTTTATGGAATGGAAGTTCCATATCATGATTTACGGGCTAATTATGGGATGTCAATAGCATATGCAGTTGCTGCTCCAAGAGGACCTTGTCATAATTCTTGTGATATGTATACAATATCATTAGGCATTCCGTTAGACGAATTCGGAATAAAAACTGTAGATAGACATAAAGATAATTCAGAAATGGCTATAATGTGTGCGAAATTGCAAGATTACCGAGCGCTCTATAGTTCTCTACTTATGTGTAATTTTGCTAATCCTTTACCATCAATAATTACTGAACTAATTCAAACCACAACAGGATTAAGTTGCGATATTGAAAACCTAAAGATTCTTGGTGAAAGAATCTTCATGATAAAAAGATTATTTAATCTAAAAATGGGTGTTATTCCTCAAGATGATAAGTTACCTAAAATATTACTAAAACCATTAGAAGGAACTGAGAGCGCTGGTAAAACACCTGACTTTGATCATTTAAAAAAGGAATATTATAACTATAGACAATGGGATATTGAAACTGGAGACATTAATCAAAAAATATTAAAAAAGCTGGGTTTGAGAGACCTTTAAAAAAATAATAAAAATATGAAAAAAATTTTTATTTCCATCGCCATTTAGGTTTTGTTTTTTGTAAACGAGCAAGAGCTCCTGCTGTAGCATCTTTAGTTTGAAGCAATTGTGAACTTACAAGTGTTTCTAATTCTAATCCAAAGGCGGTATCCTTACCGTAACAATCATCTATCAATTTTTTTGCGAGTCCCACTGCTAAAGGTCCACTGGTCATAAGCTCATCAGTATACTTTTTAATAATAGAATCTAATTCTTCATGGTTTTTGGCAACTCGATTTACTACTCCAAGTCTATAAGCTTCATCTCCATCAAACATTCGTCCAGTTAAGATGATATCTTTTGTATTTTGGATCCCCACAAGTCTAGTTAGCCTTATTGTGCCCCCCACGTCTGGATTCATACCTATCTTAGATTCTAACATGTGGAATTCAGCTGATTGAGTACAGAATCGAAAATCACATGCTAAAGCCAACTCGAATGCCATTCCATAACAGTAGCCATTTATTTTAGCAATAACTGGTTTTTCCATCTTTTCAATTTTTGTAAAAATAGGGTGAATCCAGGTATTTGCAAAATATCTAAAGTTCCTTGGAATTCTTAAATCAGGAATAACTCCTTCAGGATCTTTTTCTTGACCTGTTAAAAAGTTTAAATCTATACCTGAGCTAAAAAAATCGTCTCCTCCAGTAATAATTACGACCCTTGTGTTAGTTCTTTCAACTTTATCAATTGCTTTTTGAAGTCCAACCATTAAATCATAATTCATGGCATTTTTTTTCTCAATTCGATTCATTCTGATAGTTGTAATCGTTTTATCTTCGTTTTCCTCTATTAATACAGCATTTTCATTCATTTTTATTCCCTTCAAAAATTTAATTTTTGAGTAATATAATTTTGTTTGGATAAAAAAACTATTTATTTCACTACTCATTCGGAAAAGTACCAATTCCTTTTGTTAAATAATTTAAGCTACTAAAATCTTTACTAAATCGTATAATAATTGAATCCCTTTTTTCATATTCTAATTAAATTTTAATGAATTACCATGTTTTTTTATATAAAAATAATCATATGTTGAGGTTTTAAATTGAAGTTCTTTAAATTGTTCACAACTTTTAAAATTAGGAATATGACGGTTTCCAACCGTATCGTCATGCCTGCATTAAATCTTAACCTAGCAGATAATGGTTTTATCACAAAAAGATTAATCGACTTCTATGTTGAAAGAGCAAAGGGGGGAGCTGGAATGTTAATTGTTGGAGGATGTTATATAGATCTCTATGCAAAAGGGGTTCCTATGATGATTTCAATTGAAAATGACGATTATGTCTCAAAATTAACAGAATTTACAGAAGCAGTACATAACGCTCGAGATGATGTTAAGGTTGTCTGTCAATTATATCATAGTGGAGCCTATACATTCCCACAAATAATCGGTAAGGCACCCATTGCACCTTCTGCGGTATATAGTAATTTCAGTAAAACAACCCCTAGAGAAATGACTCTGGAGGATATTAAAACAGAGCAACGAGCTTTTGCTGATGCTGCCATCCGAGCAAAAAAAGCAGGTTTTGACGCAGTAGAAATATGCGCTAATGCTGGTTATTTGTTCAGTCAATTTACATCACCAAAGACAAATATACGAACTGATGAGTATGGTGGTAGTCTTGAAAATCGTTTAAGATTTCCTCTAGAGACCCTTGAATTAATGAGATCTATTGTAAATGATTTTCCTATTGGATATCGAATTTCTGGAGACGATTTTGTTCCAGAGAGTAATACTTATAAAGAAAAAGCCATAATTGCAGAAAGAATATCAAAATATTTGGATTATTTAAATGTAACCGGAGGTTGGCATGAAACAAAAACCCCACAAACGACTATGGATGTTCCAGAAGGATGTTATACATATTTAGCTGAAAATATCAGGAATCATGTCTCCATTCCAGTTTTTGCGTCCAATCGGATTAATAATCCTGAATTAGCTGAACAAGTATTAATGGCTGGAAAATCAGATGCCATTTGTATGGGTAGAGCATTAGTTGCAGATCCTTATTTACCATTAAAAGCAAAAAAAGGTGAACTTCACGATATTATGACCTGTATTGGCTGTAATCAAGGATGTTTTGACGCAATTTTTAAGATGGTTCCAGTATCTTGTTTAAGAAACGCTAGAGCTGGAAATGAGGCTAAAACAGAATTAAAACCTATTAAAGAAAAAAAGAGAATAATGGTCATCGGTGCAGGTCCAGGAGGATTGGAAGCTGCAAGAGTTGCGGGAATGAGAGGCCATGAAGTTCATATTTTTGAAAAAGATGACAAAATTGGAGGTTTAATAAATATCATTTGGATACCTCCTGGAAGAAATGAATTCAAGAGGATGATTGACAATTATTCATATTGGTTACAAAAATATGGAATCCACTTACATCTCGATCAGGAAGTTACATTAGACACTGTTAGGCAACTTAATCCTGATGTAGTGTTTGTAGCAACTGGTGCAAAGCCAATAAAACCCCCGATTCCCGGCATCGAAAGAGAGAACGTTTATTGGGCTAACGATGTCTTTAGTATGGATGCTCCTATTGGCAAAAACAATGTAATTATTGGTGGAGGCGCAACAGGAATCGAGCTAGCTATTTATTTAGCCAAGTATGGTGCTTTAAGTCTTGAAGCATTTGATTTTCTGACTTCCTACAAAGCTCTAGACCCTAATACAGCATTAAATATGTTACATGACGGGAGGAATAAGGTAACTGTTTTAGAACAACTATCAAAATTAGGTTCAGCTCTAGGTAAAACAACTAAATGGGTGCTTCTTGATAAATGTGATGCTTTAGGTGTTAAATTCCATACTGGCGTAAGAGTTAAAGAAATTGGACAGAATTCTGTAGCCTATCTTGACACAAAAGATAATGAACAAATAATTACTGATGTAGATTTGGTATATTATGCTACTGGAGTAAAACCAAATGATTCTCTTTTTAAAGAAATAAAACAGCTTAAAAATATTGAAGTAACAAAAATTGGAGATGCTAGAAAGCCAGAAACAGTTTTAGAAGCAATTCATAGAGCATATAAGCTTGCAAATAACATATAAACTATTTTACTAATAAAAATAAAAATTTGAAGTAATAGATTAAGAATTAAAGAGTTTACCAGTTTTTTTTTCTTCTTCTTCTCGAAGTGGTTGTTTCATTATCTTTCCTGTAGGTGTTTTAGGTAGATCATCTCTAAATTCCACATATTTTGGTACTTTAAAGTCAGCCAAATTTTTTTTACAATAATCAATAATTTCTTGTTCAGTGATAGATTCCCCCTCTTTTAATACTATAAACGCTTTAGGAAGTTCTCCATAGACATCATCCTTCACTCCAATCACAGTTCCTAATGAAACCGCAGGATGGGAATAAATTACTTCTTCAATTTCACGTGGATAAATATTCTCTCCTCCTCGTATTATCATATCCTTTTTGCGATCTGTTATATAGAAAAACCCATCATCATCCATATATCCAATATCTCCTGTATACAGCCATCCATCCTTGAGAGTTTCTGCGTTAGCATCAGGATTTTTATAATATTCTTTCATGATATTATCTCCCTTAACGACAATTTCACCCTTGGTATTTGGAGGAACATCTTTTCCATTTTCATTAACAATTTTCATTTCATTTCCGGGCAAAGGAATTCCAATGCTTCCTACTTTCCTTCTATCTTCAGTTTCAGTTGGTAATGGATTGACTGAAGAAGCACATGTACCCTCGGTTAGACCATATCCTTCTACTATTTTACAATTAAATGTTTTTTCAAATTCCTTGAATACTTCTACAGGCAAAGGAGCAGCTCCACATATAACAAACTCTAATGAAGAAAGATCTAAATTCTCATGTGGCATCCTAAGTAAAATTGAGAGCACAGTTGGAACACAACTAAAAGTGGATGCCTTATACTTAGCAACAGTTTCCCAATGTGTTTGAGCTGAAAATCCAGGTGTCAATATACAACTTGCTCCAGTTGTGAGTGGTGCCATAACAGTTACTATTTGAGCATTGACGTGAAATAACGGCAAAATCAACATAAATCGATACGATTCCTTAGCATTCATGAAATCTCGTATCATTTCAGCATTTCGTCTAATATTAAAATGAGTTTGTAATACACCTTTTGGAAAACCAGTAGTGCCTGATGTATATAATATAGCAGCAGGATCTTCTTTTTCATTAATCTTCACTTTTGGAGGAGGATCAGCTGATGCATTTTCTACTAATTCACCAAAATTTAACGTTCCTTCTATTTTATCTCCAATTACAATTATATGCTCTAAATCGGGGAGCTCTCCCTTAATTTGATTTACTAATTCCACAAACTGAGGAATTGTTACAATAGCTTTGGCCTCTGAATGCCCTACTACAAATTTTACTTCTCGAGGTTTAAATAACGCATTTACTGGACCAGTAACTGCTCCAATTTTAGGAATACCTAAGTATAAATATACATATTCAAGCATATTTGGTAAATAAACACTCACTTTATCGCCTTTTCTGATGCCTAAATCATATAAAAAATTCGCTACTCTATTTGCGAGCTCATTCAATTGAGAATAAGAGATAGTAATATCCTTCCAATATAGAAATACTTTATCCATATATTTTTTTGCTTGGTTTTCTACTAATTCTCTTAAATTCATATTTCATTTCCTTTTTAGTTTGTTTTTATCATACAGTAAATTAAACAAGCAAAAGTATTTTCTCTCATATATAAATATTATAATATTGATTGAAATTCATTCATAATTAGATAAATATGAGAAAAAGAAGACTAATAATTAAAAATAAAGATTTTAATGATTAAAGACTGGATAAGTTTCTTTGAAATAGCTTAATACTGAATCTGTAAATAATTCTAAAGACTGAAAATAATTCCCTACTCCAAATACTTCAATTAGAAAATGTTCTACACCAGCTTTAATAAATTCATCTATTTGTTCAATACAATCTCCAGGGCTCCCAAAAATGATTAAAGAATCAATAAGTCCCTCCGGAATATTTTCCTTTGCAAATTCCATTACTTCATTCTGAGATTTAGCCATATCTGATAAAGTTTCATTAATGAGCCGGTGTTGGAATTTTTCAGGAAGCTTTACATTATATTCTTCTAGAAAGTGTGAATTTACACTCATAGCAAGACCAAATGATTTTCCCATCTCTCGGGCCATATCTGGATTATCTTTACTAACTACAACAAATACCTCACATGCTTTTTCAATTTCATCCAATCTTCCCCCTTTCCCTAAAATTTTTAATTGTTTCTTATATGATTGTGCATTGCATATCGGGAGCCATCCATCAGCAACACGACCTGTAAACTCAATTAATCTTGGGCCATTAGCAGCGATCCACATTTTTGGTATATTTTTTATTGGATATTGTAATCGGGCACTCTTTAAATTAAAAAATTCGCCTGTATAATCAACTCTTCCCTTTCTTGATTGGGTAGTTTTCCACAGCTCTTTTATCACTTCAACAGCTTCAATTAACCTTGATGCTGGTTTATCCCAAATTATTCCAAATTCATTCAAGTTCATTGCTTCTCCAGCCCCAATTCCCAAAATAAACCGATCATTACTTAATCGTTGAATTGTAAGTGCATCTAATGCAATTTGAGATGGATGTCTTCTATGAGGATCTGTTACACATGAACCAATTCTTATATTTTCCGTCTGTGAAGCAGCTATAGGTAGTAGTACATTACTACTCACTACTTCAGAATTCGCTGGAGACGAGTTTAGATGATCCATCATAAAAATTGAATTGTATCCACTTTTTTCACAATACTGTATTGATTTTAAATAATCTTTTGTTTTCAACCCTAGATACACTGCATTTGTTCCATGCTGAAAACCAAATTTAACATCCATTATTGTCGACCCTCAATCTTTTTGTATAAAATAGGATTTACTTTTTTCTTACTTTATAACAATAAGTATAGTATTTTGTGAGATCCTTAAAAAATTTTAACACTTTTGAATAAATATTAATGTGATTATGTAACATATTAATATGAATAAAATCTATTTTCCATAGTAATCTAACTTTATTACTCATAAAATAGAGTTTAAATTGTGATAAAAATGTCAGAAGAAGATTTATCTAAAAAATTAGTTATAAGTGCAGCACTTACAGGAGCTGTAACCAATAGAGACATGAATCCTAATGTTCCATTTACTGCCGAAGAATTTGGGGATGAAGCTAAAAAATGTTATAAGGCAGGAGCAGCAATAGTACACATTCATGCACGAGATCCAGAAAAGGGTAATCCTACACATGAATTAGATATTATTGGAGCAATAATCGATAATATTAAAGAAAAAGCTCCAGATATATTGATTAATCTTAGCACCGCAATAAGTACAATAGTAACTCCTAAACAGAGGATTACACCTATCGTAACATTTAAACCTCCTATAGCTTCATTAAACACCAATTCAATGAATTTCGCAGTAGGAGATCATAAAACTGGGCAAGTTGGACTAGGAGCGAAAACTATTTTTGCAAACACATTCGATACAATTCAAAAATTTGCAAAATCAATGAAAAAAGCGGAGACAAAACCAGAAATAGAAGTTTACGATTTTGGTGGAATGTATAACATTTTACATTTAGCAAAACAACAGCCTAAAAGATTGATTGATCCTCCACTCCACTTCCAGTTTGTATTCGGTGTTTTAGGAGGAGTACCATTTTCCTATGAAAATTTAGCTCACTTCATAAACTTAAAACCTCCAGATGCTAGTTGGAGCGTTTGCGGTGTAGCAAAAAATCAACACCAAGCAGCGATGTGTGCAGCAGCTATGGATGGTCATATTAGGGTGGGACTAGAAGATAATACAAAATTACCCGATGGTAGATTAGCCAAAGGAAGTTGGGAACAAGTAGAATGGGCAGCGAAGGTTGCTAGAATAGTAAATCGCGAACCGGCTACACCCGATGAAACCCGAAAAATCTTTAGTTTATATCAACAATAAATAGATTTTTTTGTTTTTTATTTCTAATTTCATTTTTTTCCTAATCTACATAATATATAAATGACTTATTTTCTAGGATCGTTGGAAAATCAGAAAATATTATTAGAAAATCGAATAAAAAAAATTGAAAAATAAAAAGAAAAATTTAAAATGTAAAGCCTTCTGGCAATTCCGATTCACTTGTACCTTCAACAACAAACATTAAATCCATAATTGTGTAGGTCGGATTCTTGGTTCGAAAAATTGGCACAACTTTCTTTCCAATTTCTGGTTCTCCTACAACTAACACACTCATGAGAATTGTAACCACTTCTTCATCAAATTCTACATTTATAAATTTGATGGGTTTTGGTAGGATATTAAAAGCTCCAGAACGATGGGTAATGATAAATGAGTGGATCCTAGCAGTTTTTTGAGCTTTTTCAGTAATATCTACAACCGTATTTTTTCTTAGACAATCTGGACAAAAGATTCGAAATGGTTCATAAATTGAACCTTTTGTTTCACATTTTTCATTATCACATCTAGAACCCATTAGTTTTCCTTTACCAAGAGATTCGAAAAATACAGCTTCTCCTCCGTATGAGTGTATATATGTCATATCTCTAGGGTTTGTAACCCCTGCTAATTTTCCTGTATCTTTATTATAAATCGGTTGATTTGCTTCAATTATATGAAATACACCTTTAGGTTTATATCTCCCCTTAACAATATCTACAAAACCTTTTTCTTCTTCTGTTTTTGGCATTTTTCTAATCCTCCTTTATTAAATTATTAGGATCCATTAATATTGTGCACGTTACGTGGGAACCTACTCCAGCATGAGAAATTGCCAAACCCCTTTTCGCACCCTTAACTTGTAGGCTAGTCCAATCTTTTGGCTTTTCCCTATTAAAAGCTTTCCATTTTTCCTCAGGCTCATGGATTTCATCCCATCGATTCCAAATATGATATCCAATCTCAGCAATTTGCATCAAACCTGTTGCTCCTACAGCATGCATACATCCTATTAAACCACCACAAGGATTACTAGGTAACTTACCTGGCTTTTTGGTATTTGGGTTAATAACATATGCGTCTCCGCTTTCGATGTAATCCCTTCCATCTCCATAAGGTCTGATTCCAATGTCCTCATATGTCTGAATATCACTGATTGTAAATGCATCATGAAGTTCAACTAAATCTAGATCGTTTGTTGGATCAACAACTCCAGACATGTGATATGCATAATAAGCAGACATTCTAGCTGCCAAGAAGCTTGTGAAACCGGGATAACGATCTCCGCCTGGAAACCTTTTTCCTAAGTCATCATATTGTCCTGGTTTTTCATTTGGTAAGAGAGGTATTTTCATATCTCTTCTATCAGCTACACGTAATGTATGACTTCCAGCTGCGATATAAATCCTAAGTGGTTTATCTGTGATTTCATAAGCCGTTTTTTCATCACAGACTATTCCACACGCAGCCCCTACACTCATTAAACAACAATCTAAAGCACGAAGAGGATAAGCAACTATAGGAGATTTAATCACGTCTTCGATAGTTATTTTCATTGGTCCTTGAGCATGTGGATTCATCCTTGCATAACCTCGATTTTTAACAGCTACTTCAGCCATAGTATTTCTAAATGAATCTTCTTCCTTACCAAATATTTTCCAATATCTTTGAGCCATAACAGCGTAATATCCTGTATAGATATGTCCAAGTGGTGTTTCCCAATCCTTATCTGCTGCAGCTGAAATCAGATGGTTACCTTCGTCTGTAGGGACTTCATCCATTCTCTCCCATCCTAAGGCTAGAGTACAATCACTATAACCTGAAGCTACAGCCTTAACAGCTTCCCACATTGCAGAACCCCCTGTAGCACCACCTGTTTTTACGCCAATATTGCCTAATGGATCTAATCCAAGTCTATCGTGAATTACTGCTTCTCCAAGTAATTGGTCTCCAAAATGGTCGGCAAAATGACCATAATAGCAAGTATGGATATATTGTTTTAATTCAGTAGGAGTCATATTTACAAAATCTGCTGCAGCTGTAAGTGCATCAACGCATAATTCTTCAGTTCGCGTTTCTGGAAAAGCTCTATCAAATTTTGACATTCCAGCTGTTACTAAATAGACTGGTCGCATTAGTTTCGGTATTTTTAATTGTTTATCGCTAAATTTAATCATTATTAGTTCACTTTTTAGAATTTCATCTTTTTTATTTTCATAAATTAGTTTTCAATATGAGTTGATATTTTATTGTTATGTTTTATTTTGATTAAAAACTTTCTAATTAAGCTAAAATGATAATAATGGGAAAAAAATCCTATTTGAGTGAGAAGAAAATTTAAAATCATAAGAAAATTGTCTTATTTATTATGGATACAAGACTCCCAGAATTTCCAAAATTAGAAATCAGTCGAAATATTCCTGAATTGGATTTATTAAATAACCCAATACTCAATGTAAAAGAAAAAGAGTTTTTAGCTGAGTTTTTTGATTATATGGAAGAAAACCTTGAAAAAGATTTGAAAACCTTAGAAGAGTTGAATTATTCAGCTGAGGAACCAATTCAAGATAAGAAAAGTGAAATAGTAGTTAATTTTATGAAAAAATTAGCAGAAAAGGGCTACTATAGTACTGTAATAGATTTTGAACAACATGAAGTTGGAAATGTTACTAGAAATGCTCTTATCGCATTAGCTTTATGTGGAGGATTTTGGTCTCCAAATAGTGATAAGTATGTGAATGGTAATTGGAGTATTGAAATGGGTAGATTATCAGGAGGAACGCTTTATTGTAATCCGGTGAATTATAAAGCTAATGATTTTCAAAGAGAAAAATATCTTATTCCTGTGGTAAAAAATGGATTAATGGCGGCTTCTGCTATGACAGAATTTAATGCAGGCAGCGATATTGTGAGGATTGAGTTAAAACTTGATGAAAAAGGAAATACCGTAATTGCAAATGGAAAAAAACTTTTTATCACAAATGGAATGTTAGCAGAAAACATTATTCTTTATGGACGATTAAATAGTGGAAGATTAGGCGGTATCATTGTAGATACAAACCATCAACAATTAAAAAATTTTGAATCTTCGAGAGTCAGAACTTACGGAATGAATGATGCATTTGTCAGTCGTTTAGTATTCAATGATGTTGAACTTCCTAAAGAAAATCTTCTTGAAGGTGATGGTTTAGACATCATGTTTCATCAACTAACTGAAGAAAGATTAGTTATCAGTGCAGAAGCTTTAGGAGATTCTATTAAAAAACTATTTTATTCCCATAGTTTCGCTCTTCAGCGTGAACAATTTAAACACAAATTACATCAATACCAAATTATTAGATTTCCCATCGCTGAAAATATTCGCCAAACAACTTTATTCATCTCAGCTTTAATAAATTATGCTCGTGAAATTGATAACCGAACACAGATAGCTAGTTCCAAATTAATGGCTTCTCAAATAATGGGATTAAAAATTCAAACCTGTGAATTAGCATTTCAGAGTTCTATTGATTTATTTAGAACTATGGGAGGCCGTGCTTTCACAGAACAATATTGTAATCAATTTGGTTTACTAGATGCATTTTGTATGATACATGGTGGTGGAAGTCACTTCGTCCTAGGTGATGCTGAATCTAGAAGATTCTTTAAAACTAAATAATTAAGAAGCAAAATCCAGAGAATAATTAATTTTATCTTATAAATTGAATATATTCTAATTTTACTATAAATCTTAAGAGAATACATTATTAAATAAAATATCTTAATTAGTTATAGATAATGGATTACTACAAATTCGAAAGCTTCGATATTACTCCATTAGTAGAAGAATATCAAGGAAAA
>JAEOTV010000232.1 GCA_016839635.1 Promethearchaeota archaeon
GCTAAGTATGTGGTCCCGGATGAAATAAAAAATATATATTTTAAGCCGAAATCTAATTTTGAATATTTCGTGTCTAGTATTGAAACCCCAATGTCAAAGGTTTTAACAATGCTGAATCCATCAAAGAAATTAGATGTAGGATTCGCTGTTAAGAATGGATTCGAGTTTTTTTCAAGAAATTCGTTTTTTGATATCGGATCTCTTTTTAACCTTTGAGAGGCTGATTTGTTAAAAGCTTTTTAAAGAATTCTGAATGCAAAATAATACTAAATTTATTCCGGTTCGATTAAATTAATTAATTCCTCTTCTGTAATGATCTTAGCACCCTGTTCTTGAGCTAATAAATATTTTTTTGTTGATTCCTTTGAATTAGTGATGAGATATGATAAATTTTCAACTACTTTACTTACAAGTTGGCCACCAAGAGCGTAAATAAGTGTTTTTGCTTGGACATTTTTGAGTTTTTTGAGTTTTTCTCCTAAACAAAATGTTTTTCCTTTTAACCTTTTCCCTGTTTCTTTCATCCTTAATATTTCATAGAGTTGGTTTATATTTGTTTTGGTTTTAAAAAAGGAAGAAGATATCTTAATCTGCAAAATAAGTAAGTTTTGAATTATATTATAGATTATAGAGCGCCGCTTTATTCGTAAATTAAAGATCTTTTTAGTTGGAAATATATATGTATCTGAAAAATGAGAAGTAAAATTTACTTAAAAATATTTGGCGATATCCAATGCTTTCAATCTAATTTTAACTATATTTTTGCTTGATTTTTCCCTCCAGCCAACCTATCTTGTTTGTTTCTACATTGTCAAATCTTGGAACATATGGTTTTATATCTAATATTGGCGTTTTATCTAAGATATGAAGGACTTAGAACAAGAATCGCTATTTTGTTATGAAAGTTTCTTTTCCAAAAATGGGTAATTCGTCGCGCCGGCGTTCAAGACTTTCTTCGAGTTTATGGGTGCCGAGGTGATTCTACCAGATCCCACGAATCGTAACGATGTGAAGATTGGCGTGAAACACAAGCCTGAGTTCGTCTGTTTTCCCTTCAAAACTACCTTTGGAGATTTCGTGAACGCTATCGAGAAAGGCGCGGACACCCTCGTTATGTCAACTGCTGCGATTGAACTTGGATATCAATTAGGTCGGTCTCAAAATCAATCTTTAGATGCATAAAGAGAAGCCCAAAGGTATTTTGAAGAAATTCACGAATTCTTAAGACAAGGAGCTTCCGTCAATTTTGCCCTACGCTTAGTTGAGAGAAACAGACCATTTACTCTGCCTAAAAGGAAACACACAGGAGATATTAAGTTTTTGCTGCTAGGTCATGGATACAACATATTTGATACCTTTATTAATCTTGATTTTCAAAAAAAACTACAAGATCAAGGCGTCGAAGTTCTAACGATTGAAAACTTACCAGAGTATATCTTTAAAAAACCTGTTATCGTTAACCCAAGAGGTGGGAAACTACGAAATTACTGGCGTCACGAGGAAGAAATTATGCAAAGTATCCGATATTTTCTCACGGAAGGGCGAGACGAAATAGATGGAGTTATCTTTCTTGTTAGTTTTGCATGTGGTCCAGATAGTCTCATCTCGGAGTTAATTATGCGAGATATGAAGGTTGTTGGATTACCTTTTTTGGAGATTACCATGGATGAACATAGTGGATTCGCGGGAATGATAACGAAAATCGAAGCATTTGTTGAAATGGGGCGCCACAAGAAAAAGAAATTAATACCCGACACAAAAAAGACTAATGCTATTAAAACATCATGAATGAACGTTCGTTCAATTTCTTCTTACTCTTTATAACCATCTAAAAAGAACTGTATTGTTTTTTTCTTAAAATTAAAAGAATTTTTTAATAATCAATATTACTTAAAAAAAATTAACTGATAAAAAATTCTTATTTGTTTAAATATACGGATATCATTAATAATGTAATGAGTTTTATGCAATAATACCAATAATCTTATTTTAGGTTGTAAAATATTTAAATATATAGTTATAATTTTCTTTTCTTATTTATTTAAATCGATGATTATCTAAGTAAAGCGAAGATCGTTGTTAATGCAATGTTGATGAAATATGTCAAATAAGAGTCTTTCTAGGATAAAAAAACGTGAAATCCAATATTTTGAAGGCTTAGAGATTGGAGCTGTTTCTGTAAAATGGGTTCGTAGAACGCAAAATGGAGAAATAATTAGTGAAGTTGTACGACATGAGGGTTCTCCAAGAGAAAAGATAAAAAAAATATTAGATCGCTATAATGTTGATAATAATTCAAAAATCGTAATAACGGGTCAAGCAACAAGTTTTTTTCTCAATTTACCATATATCTCCGAAGTAGAATGTTTAGAAAAGGCATTATCCTTCAATAATCTAAGGCCTGACATTCTACTCTCACTTGGTGGAGAAACATTTAGTGTATATCCAATGAAAAATGGTATAATAAAAAATATCATATCAACCTCAAAATGCGCTGCTGGTACAGGTGAATTCATTGTCCAACAACTTCAAAGGATGGGATTATCTATTGAGAAAGGAATTGAGGCTAGTTTAAAAGGAAATTTCACTCAGTTAGCAACGAGATGTTCTGTCCACTGTAAATCTGATGCTACTCATAAATTAAATAAGGGTGAATGTAAGCCAGAAGATATAGTAAAGACGTTAATCTATGATTTAGCGCGAAAAGTGAGCGAAATGATAGAAGCAGCTCAATGGCCTACCAATTCAATTGTTATATCTGGAGGAGTTGCGTTAAACCAAGTCTTTATTGAAAATCTATCAAGTTTTCTTCAAAATTCAGAAATTATAGTATTGCCTGAAAGCCCATATCTTGAAGTATTTGGAGCATCAATATTTGCCTCGGAGTTATCAGAACCCTTCATTCAATATGATAATTTATACAAAGCATTGAAAGTCGAGTTTGATACGTATGATTCACTAAAAGAAGTAGAAGGGCTTCTGGATTACCGTGTTAATACTGTAAATAAAATAAAAATAAAAGCAGGACAGAAATATATACTTGGTGTTGATGCGGGTTCTACTACTACTAAAGCTGTATTATTTAACGTTTCAGACGGTACAATAGGAGCGAGTGTCTATTTAAGAACTTTAGGTAATCCTATCTTAGCAACAAAAAAATGTATTATTGAACTTATAGAACAAGTAAGTGATAAATCTATAAAATTAATTCAATGTGGGGTAACAGGGTCTGCTAGAGAAATGGTTTCAGTTTATTTAGACAACTGTCGAAGCTTTAATGAGATATTGGCACACGCTAGAGCTGCTACTGAAGAATCACCAGATGTAGATACGGTATTTGAAATAGGTGGTCAGGATTCCAAATTCATTTCATTTTTAAAAGGTGTTCCGATTGATTATGCGATGAATGAGGGATGCTCTGCGGGGACAGGCAGTTTTCTTGAAGAATCTGCGTCAGTAGACATGGGGATTCCAGTAGAAAATATTAGTGGTATTGCAATAAAAAGTGAGCATCCAATAGCATTTGGTGAAAGATGTGCTGCTTTTATCAATACAGATTTAAGAAACGCTCTTCAGCAAGGAGCAAATCCTGATGATGTAGTTGCTGGTTTAGTTTATTCAATTGCAGACAATTATATTTCACGTATAGTGGGACCACGGCAAATTGGAGAGAATCTTCTATTTTTAGGTGGCGTTGCTCTTAATAAATCAGTTGCATTAGCTATAGCAGCTCGTTCACAGCGAAAAGTTATAGTTCCAGCGCATCCTGAACTTATGGGAGCTGTAGGAACAGCTCTTATGGCACGAGATCTTATAGAAAACAATATTATATCAGAAACAAATTATATACTCAAAAATCTAATGAAAGGGGAAATACAAGTTAGAAATTCTTTCAGGTGTAAAGTGTGTGAAAATAATTGTGAAATTCAGAACATTTCAATAAGAGGAAAAGTTTATCCTTTTGGGGGATTATGCTCAAAATATAGACTTTTACGCCAAAAGAATACTAAGGTGAAAGAAGGTCAAGATTTTATAGAATTAAGAAATAATTTGATATTTAATGAATTTGGTCCTCATTCCTTAAAAAATCCTCGTGGGACAATTGGTATACCTTTAGCTTTAACTTCTCATATTCTTTTCCCTTTATACGCAAAATTTATCAACGAGCTAGGTTATGATGTAGTACTATCAAACCCTTCAAAAATTGGGAATACTAAAACAAAAGCACCAATTTGTTATCCATGTGAATTAGTGCATGGAGCTGTAAATGATCTTATTAATCGCAATGTTGATTACATCTTATTACCCCATGTAATTGAAATGGAAATTCCAAATGGTTATATGCATGGGTATACATGTCCTTCTACGACAACTATACCTGACATTATCCGCGCAGCTTTTGAGAATGTAAGTGAAAAGATACTATCACCTCATATCGGTCTCTCTGAAGCACTCATTGAGACAACTTTAAAGGAGTTTGGTAGAATTGCTAGTTTATTAGGATTAGAAAATAAAGTAGGTATTAATGCAGGATTTGTAGCGTTATCTCATTACAAATTGTTTAGAGAAATGTACTATCAATTTGGGAAAAAAAAATTAAAGGATCTATTAAAAAAACCATCGGTAATTATTGCAGGAAGACCTTATGTTGTGTATCCTGCAGATGTTAATATTGCCCTCCCTCGGAAGATTGTTAGTAGAGGGTATAATGCGATTCCTTCTGATTTATTACCAATTTTGAATAAAGGTGGAACCCATAAAAGAAATGTATGGAGTTTTACTCAAGAGATCAATAATGCAGTGGAATATGTAAAGGAGTATCCAAATTTATATATTTGTTTTGTTTCATGCTTTTCTTGTGGTCCAGACAGCACTATGTATCATCTTTTTCGGCAACAGCTTGAAGGACACACTTTTTGTTACCTAGAAATAGATTCTCATACCGCTCATGCTGGATTTGAAACAAGAGTAGGTGCTTTTCTTGATATTATTGAAGAACGTCATCGAAACAAGAATAAAAAAAGTAAAAACATATTAAATCAAATTATAGCGGTTTAAAAATGTCAAAAATAAAAAATTTTGAAAATTTAGTAGCAGATAAATCAAATGAAGTCAAACGAGCTCGGTTTTCAGATAATTATAAATACATTATCGACAGTGATGGTCAAGATATTGAATTTCACGATCCTAGAGTAGTATTTGTCAACCCAGAACCTCGTAATTCTTACGGGAGACAACTTGTAATAAATTTATTCAAAAAATATAACCATAAAATTCGAATAAGTTCAGAAACTGATGCATCTATATTACAATATGCTAAGAAGATATGTTCTGGAAGAGAATGCCTTGCTAGTGTTGCAATAGCAGGGGCAGTTTTAAAAGATATTAATGAGTATAGAAGTGAAAATGAAATCACTATTTATCGAACTCCTATAGATAACCATGGACCATGCCAAAACGGGGCATGGCCAGTTCTCTGGGAGACTTTTGCAAAGACATTAAATTTAAAGAATGTAATATTTTGTGCTTTCCCTAAATATACTAACAATTATCTTGGTCTGAATCGTGATTTGTTAGCTTGGGAAAATATTAATTTTGTCATAGGGCAATACATTATCGAAGCAAGAAATGCATTACAATGTATTGCTGTAAGAAAAAACATTGCATTAGCATTATTTGAAGATATTACTAGTGAATTTATTGACAATTTAAAAGAGGGAAAGAAAACATTAAACATTGGTTTAATTAAATGGGCAAAAGAAGTCGCTAGTATACCCGTTAAAGCTAAAATTGAAGAAACCCCAAAAGTTTTAATCTTTGGGGGTTTGAATTTAATGTTCGATCATTATCCAATTGAAGAATTTTTTCTTGAAAAGGGTATAATCCCTAAAGTTGTTGATATTGTTGAATCTATGAGTCTAATTTTAGCTGAAAGTACTATTAGATTCGGTTTTAGAAAAGGATATATTACTCCTAAAGAACAATTTAATAAGTATTTACTTGATTTTCCTGATTTGGATGAAGATGATCGAAGAGAAGCTCTTAGAGCAAAAAGAAATAAAAACGCTTTACAATTTTTAGACTCACAGTGTAAAATTATTAGAAGAATTATGGGGAAATCTGGTTTAATGTTCGACCCATTCATAGATTTTATTGATCTCTTTGAAGAGGGAAATAAATATGTCTCCTCAAATAGCCTTAGTGAGACTCCAATAATAACTGGCAGGTTTTTATATTCAATTAAGGAGGACATTTACGATGGCTTAATTAATTTAGGGACTTTTAATTGTCAACCAGCAATGAACTCGCAAGCAATTATTCGTCCTCTAGCTAATAAGAGTGAAATTCCTTACGCTGCCATTGATTGTGAAGGTCCATGGATATCAACAAATCAACGTAGACTTCTTGAAACCATTGCAATTCAAGCTAAGAGAAATCGAAAAAAGAAGAATGAACAATCTAATCAAATAGGTAAAAAGGAACTTTAACTAGACTTTCTCTTAATTTTTCCTTTTAGCCAACCTATTTTATATGAAATTATACTATCAAATTCAGATATATACGGCTTTACATCTAATATCGGTGTTTTATCTAAAATATCAACGTTTTGTACATTTATTATATTTTCTTTCATTTTTAGAATTTCCAATATTGAAAGACCGATAGGATTAGGACGGAAAGGAGTCCGAATTGCAAAAACACCTCTAGATTCATTGTCAAGAAAAGGTTTTGATATAAGAGGAATAGGAAGTTTTACCATATCAAAGAAATAAAGACAATAAATATGAGAAAATCCATTCAAGTCTTTTAGACCTGACTGATACTCAGGAAAAATTTGGATAGTACCTTTTGATTCCGACAATGATGACTGAATCGGAATACCTTTAATGGATTTAAATGGTGTATGAATTATACCTATTGGTTTAAAACAGATTTCTTTTGGAAATTTTCTTTCCTTAAAATCAATTAATTCTCGTTTTGTGATTTCCATATTAATCAAAAAAAATTGAATAAAAATAAGACTTTTCAATTTTAATCTAATTTTTTTAGGAGATATAGAAGAAAATTCCAAGTTCTCTCTACCGATTTAATTTCTAAGCGTTCATCCGGAGAGTGAAGTCCCTTGGTATTAGCACCAAAAGCTATAGCATCAATTCCTGGAATCTTATCTATCAAAAGAGTAGCTTCCAATCCACCGTGAATTATTTTTATCCCTGCTTCTTCTTTAAATAGTTCCTTATAGGCATCCTGAGCGATTTTTAAGAGTTTTGAATTAAAATTTGGTTCCCATGGAGGATAACTACCACGGTAAGTATTTTCTAACTCTAGATTTGAAATTTTTAATAACGTTAAGACCTGATTATAAATGTCATTATTATAATATTTACTTAGGCTTCTATGGAGCCATCGTAGTTTAATGTGATCTTCTTTAGTTCTCATTTTCCCTAAATTTGTTGAAGTAAACATTAAATCTTTAATTCTTGGATGAAAAGCAATAGGTCCATTAGGAAACATATATAAAAGATTGAGTAATTTATTTTGAACATTTTTAGAGATTGATTCATTATTTGTAAAATCTCCAAGTTTTTCAATTTTGATGTTCATGTTTTTCTCAAGTCCATTATATTGCTTTTTTATCTCGCTGAAAATATTGAAAACATACGATTTCATGTCTTCAAACTGATTATATTCAATAAAAAATATTGAATTGGCCTCTCTAGGAATAGCATTAGCAGCACCGCCTCCGTGTATTGAACTGATATAAATTGTATAATCTTTATTTAATTTCCATAGAATTTGACTTAAGATTTTTATAGCGTGTGCCTGACCTTCATTACATCTTCCAGAATGCCCTCCATTTAGCCCAAAAATAGAGAATTTTATTGGTTGGATTTTGGTTTGTTCTCGATCAATAAAAACAGACTTTTTTTTTATTCTAGTATGAAATCCTATTCCTCCAGTACATCCAATTGTAATAGATTTTTCACCTGAATCAAGATTTATCAAATAATTACCCTCAACTAGGTTAGGATCTATATTTTTTGCTCCACCCATATCATACTCTTCACGGACAGTGAATAGTAAATCCAATCCTAAAGAATTGAACTTTACCTCGTTCTCATGAATCTTCTTCATTAAAGTTAATAAATAGCATATACCTACTCCATTATCTGCACCTAAGGTTGTTCCTTCTGCTGTAATCCATTTCTCATCATTAATTTCTATGATTATTAGTTTTAATGGATCTTTTGAAAAATCATGAATAACACCTTCATTTTTTTCACAAACCATATCCATATGGCATTGTAATATACATTTTAATTTCTGATTCATCGTAGGAATTTTAACAGCAATATTCCCTATCTCATCAATATAAGTTTTGAATCCATATTTTTCCGCTTCAATTTTGATAAATTTTCTTATCTTATCTTCAAATCTTGATTTTCTAGGTATTTTAGAGATTTCATTAAAATAATCCCAAAAATCAGTAGGTTGTCCCAAGTCTTTAAAATCTAGCATTAGTATTGCCTTAAATTATAAAGTTTAATATTTATTTAAAACAATGTGTAAAATATTACTAATTATAATTAATCATAAATATATTTAAAAATAAATTTCAAAGAGATTATAAAAATGCCTAAAGTAGGTTATCGAATTGTCGGGACAATTAAAGAAATAAAAGGGCAATGTAATGCTGGTCATAAAGTAGGAGATACGTTTGAACTAGATGGACACGACTCAGGAGGATTGTGTGGATTTTTTTATCATGATATTTTTCCGTATCTTATCATGCTTCAATTTGGAGGGTCTTTCCCTGATACTTGGGGTAAAGATCCCGATGTTGTGGAATGGGAATGCCCAGATAGAACTAATGCGGTGAAAATTGAATTAAGAAGAATAAGAGATTAACCTTAAATAAAGGTAAGATTAACTAATAATTATATTAAATGAAAGAAAGAAATAGAGATATCTCTTTATAATTAATATTTTAAAGAAATGACTGATATAGCAACTAAAGATCTGGGATTAAGTCAAGAAGATTTATTCAAAAAGGTTTTATTAGTATGTCCTGAATGTAAAACTCAAAAAAAATTAAATATTCCCTTAAAAATAATAAATCAAAGTGAACATATCACAACTGTTAGTATTCCTACAGGATTAATTTGTAAACATCATTTTCAAGCATTTATCGATAAGAATTGTGATATAAGGGGATATCAATTGGGAGATTTTGAATTCTCCAAGATTGAATATATTGAAAGTAGAGATTTCGAAGGAGATAAAGGAGAAGTTGACGATATTGGTGAATTCACTTCTTTACCATTATTTCAAGATATAATAAACCTTTTAAGACGTTCTGTGGATGACAGAGAAATAATAGGCTGCGCAATATTTACATCTAATGGAAAAGTTATATATTCTTCAATTCCACATAATACGTTACTTGATACAATTAAAGAATTTGAAGTAAGGAATGAGAAAAAACTCCATAGCATAATAAAGATGCTTCTTGAATTAAAAAATCATCAAAAAGTTTGTTCAGAATATATCGGAGTTCACGATAAGGAATTTATTTTAGTTTTATTATTTTCTGACCTTGTAAATTTCGCAATAGGGACTATGTTTCTAAAGAAAATAGTAAATAAAATAAAAAAATTGACCTAAATTTTTAGAAGAGGAGAAATATAAATATCCCCTTTTATTAATTCTGAAATTAAATTATTAAACCCCTGGCTGTAATTATCTGAATTTTGAAGATTTTTTAAGATTGATTCATTTTTATCTTTATATTTCTTAGCAATTTTTGGTGTATAAGGAACTATTCTAATGACAGAAGGGAGTAGGAATAAAAATAAAAGTTCTAATGAATAGTAAAAAAATCTTTCTGTATAAGGGGTTATGATCGAGATTACCTTATTAAAATCTTGAATGGGCCGATTTGTTTTAAATATTAAAAAGATATTATTTAATTGGTCTACATTTAATTTAGTATAATAATATTGAGAAATCTTCTGTTCTTCCATTGTCTTTTTATAAATCTCTGTCATCTCAGTATTCGAAACTTTTTTCTCACCTATTTTGAGTAAACATGATTTATATTCACTTTCTCCTGTTATAATGAAAATTTCTGGGATATCTTCAATTTCCACCTTCTCTAATGTTTTTATTAATTCAAGAAAACTCAGAAGTCTATTATTATAAATTTCCTTCATAATTTGATCATTTTGATTATTTGAGATATAATCTAGATTACGCATTAAAAATAAATCTAAATTACTATAGACTTCATTTTCCTCAAAGATTACGCCTAATATACCTTCTTTTTGACTTCTTCGATCAAGATTTCCTGTAAAACATGAAACACTTTTATAGCGATCAAATTTAATTTCTATTAGACTAGAGGATTCAAATCCAGCATGGGACATATATAATTTTGAAATAAATTCTTGGGGTAAATTTATTGGACCTGTAAAGTAAGAGCACTTAATTTCTGGCCCTTTTATTTCATCATGAATTAAAAAAAATATACCTTTTGGCATTATATCTTTACTCCTCATTCATTCCATAATTTTCTAAGTTGTTGAGTGACTTCTTCGCCTGCCCCTTCAATTTCCTCTAATAAATTGTTATTTGAAACCTCTGGTGATAGAATAATTACAAGTAATAAATCTTGATTTACATTCGTTATTAATAAGCTATTAGAATCGGTTTTTAGTTTAAATTCCCTAAATTTTTCCAATTCCATATTCTTTGTAACTTTATCGATAGTTACGATCAATAATGAAATCATACCGATAATAATATCTTCTTCAATTATATCTATTGTAGATCCACATGCAAGTCCAGAGGTTCTTTCAATTACTAGTGCATCTTTGACTCCTTTTTGATTTTTCAATTGTTTTAAAATTGAATTAATAAATATGCTTTTGGGGGAGAGTTCTCGAATTATATCACTCCACGCTTTGAATAATGATTCATCAAATATTGAGGTTAAATGATAATTGATTTCATGTGAAATATTTTTAGAAAAAGCTTTCTTTATATGTGAAACAACTGTATCTTTATCATGAACAAGATCGGACTTATGCAAAAAAACATTCAATTTTGCATTAGGATTGTATGAAAGGATTTGATTACTACTCCATTCAAATTCGGTCTTAGCATTATCAAATCGTTCATAATCAGTTATATCGACTATATATAATAGTATAGAAGCTTTTCGAAAGATATTTTTTCTTAAAGGTCCATGATATTCATCAAGGTATTGCTGTTGACCTCCTAAATCCCAAATCATTGGTTTTGTCATTTGTCCAATTTCATAGTCTCTATAGGAAATTCCTTTGGTTGCTGTTTGATGTATTAATTCCCAAGGTCTTTTTCCTTCAAAAACTCGTTCATAAATGCATGTTTTTCCAGCATTTGAGAGACCCATTAAAACAATCTTTTTCATATTATTAGTAGGGGTTTGTTGAAATTCTTCAAGCATTTCAGAAACTGTACTTTCAACAAAAGAGATATCAGCAGTAGGAGTTAATTCTTTTAACTCTTCTTTAATAATCCATTCGATTCTATTACGAGGAATACTTAGGTTTTTATTATCAAACAAATTTATAACGCTATCTATAATTTCTTCCTCTGATAGTTTTGTTTTTTCAAAAATTATCTGATTTCTATACCATATTCTTACATTAAGCTTATCATCACTTGAACTCATAATTCCTATATGATATAAAGTGCCTGGAATTTTCTTCATGATTTATTTTCTCTATTTTTTTATTTAATTTTCTTTAAGACTTCATTTATTTTTTCTCTAAATTTATCTATATTATAATTTTCTTCTACTCTATCAAATTGGAGTAGTATATGCGAAATCTCTTCGCAAGACTCATAAAATTTTGCTGCTTCTTCAAAAAGATTTTGATCCAAAGAAGTATTAGCTCGTTCTTCTAACTTAGTCCTTTTATGTTCTAAATCAGATATCTTTAGATTCCCATCTTTTAGCAATTGATTTAACTCGAAGTGATAGAACTTCAACATATCAAAATCTTTTAACTTTTTAGAAATTTGAATTAAATCAATGTATATATCCATTACCTTTATGAAATTTTTTTTTTCTTTTTCACTTTCCAAATCTTCTGATTTAATTTCACGTTCGTCACTTAAGCTTTTAATATTAGCGATTAATTTGGAGTAATAGATTGCATCGTCTTTTTTATCAAATTTCAGAAGCAATTCTTCTGCAATTTCAAATTGATTTAGAGCTTCAAGATAAGCTCCTTCATTAAATAACTCTTCTCCTAATGTCTTAAATTCATCTAATCGATTTTCTAATTCTTTTTCATTAAGAGTTTCTTTTTTATATGTTAATTGATCATCTAATATTTTTTTATGTTCTTCCTTCTCGAAAGTTGATTCTACTGTAGAAATTTTGTTGATATGTGAAATGATTACCTTAAGTGATACCTTTTTTCGAGGAGGATGAATTTTCTTTTGAATTCTTTTTCTTAACACAATTATTACTGTAATTGAAGCAATTATACTTGCTAGTAAATACGGTAATACATCTAGAAATGTGATATTACTACCATTTCCCCTTGAAATTATATCAAAAGATTCTGTTGTATAATTACTTTTTAACCCTACTCCATCGATTTGACATAGAAAATAATAATATTTCCCTGGAGATTGAAGCGTAGATAATTCATAAAAACTACTATCAGTCCCAGTATTAGGAATTGTAATATTAAATACAAATCCGGGTGTAGTAAAGGGATCTAATTCAATATCTATAATTAAGACATAAAAAGAAATACCAGATAGATCAAATCCATCATCCCAATCAAATATAAAGTTACCAAAAACCTCACCACTAGGAGCACTAGTTATTATTGGTGGTGATGGAGGTGTAGTATCAATCACCTTAATTGAACTGCTTACAGTGTTCCAATTATTACAATTATCTTCCATATATATTATATATGTATAATTACCTATTTGAGACGGTGTCCATGTGTCATATTGCCAATAATCACCTCCGATATTTGTCATTGAATGATTAAAACCCTCAAATTCAATTAAAACTTGTCTAATGCCAGACAAAGCAGTTGCATTAATAGTTATCGTCTCAGTATTCCCCAATTCTATTATATTTGAACTTTCAGTCAAGTTTGAAAAAACTGGAGGGTCAATATTAAATTGTACTTCTTTGTTGATATTGTAAAAAGACCTAGGATCATTTTGATTGTAGTAAGAAGTGTTCAATGACTCAGGTTTTCTAAAAATATCTGAAATACGTAGTTCATCTATGATGCCATCAAAGTAATCTGTTGACACTCTCCCTATTTCCATTGCAGAAACATTAATCCCTTCTGTGATAATTATAGATATATGATGCCAATTTGTAGTTAAAGAAGACTTATTATTCCCATCTATATAGATAATTGAAGTATCTGGAATATTGGTGGTTATAAGATCACCTTCAACAATCTCTATTTGAGCCGTGCCGTTTAAATCAATTATTTTCATAAAAACATAAGAAAAATAAACTTTGATTTTTATACAATCAATATTTAGAAGAATACCGCCGTTTTGTGAATTCCTCTTTAACCTTACTTTGAAATTATTATCTTTAAAATCATCTGATGACCATGTTCTACCCCAAAGATATGATACCCCTCCATAGGTTTTATTTTCTTCGGTGGATCCCCATGAATTTGACTCTTCACTGGTATAATGAATTCCACCATTCCATGAGATCGCTACGTCTGCTCCTACGTTTGTAGAGGCTACCCCTTCAACATTTATTTGAATGCCATTAATTGTAGCACCATTTGGTACGTTAAGATTAAAATTATACCAATCTTGCATATCACCTGGAGTGCCTTCACTCGTATATGAATCATCGCTAGAATATGCATTAGCAGGGATAGTCCATTCATTATAATCTTCTCCAGTTGCAGATGGACTTCTCCAATTTGTTTCTGTAGGACCAGCACTACCAAGGCTACTCGGGTTCATCCAAAACTCAATTGTTTTTATCTTAGATCCGACATTACCAATTGTTATATACTCATTATCTCCCCCAAAATAGGTTGCGCCATCAATATTCCCAGTGATAGGTAATACACCACCACTTTCAGTGCCATTTTTACCATTGGAAGTTGAATCAATAGGATCAACTTCTTTCATATGCCACACACCTTTATAATTACTATCCCAAACTTCAGTTGGATTTTCTTCAGAATTTAGGTAGGGATTACCATAATACATTGTGATATTAGTATTAACAGAGACAGATAATAAGGGGACTCGTACCCATGCTATTAATTGAGCATGAGTACTATTATAATCTTGATTAAACAGTTCTAATTCGTGATCTAACCAAGATGTATCGTTAGCAAAGGCAATATCATCCCCATCTGATTGAACATCATTATGCAAATCTGTATCAAAAATAGAGATTAGCACAGGGAAATTACTATAATTACTTGATCCATAGACTTTTTTATGGTCAAGAGTGATTACTTTATAGTATTTAAATTTGTATTTATCAATAGGACCGTTTGTAGATGGCCGAATCTCTTGAAGTTCATTAATATCTTTTTCAAAGTTATAATCATCCATATGGTTAAATTCATTAATATGGTTTGTATAATCTGAATACGAAAAACTTAGACTCAAAACAATCAGAAAAATAGACAATACTAACAAAAATTTTTTCTTATCTTTCATAGGTTTAGCACATTCAATCAAAAATATCAAATTTAATATTTTTCTTACCATAAAAGTTTAAAATTATTAATCAAATCCCCTATAAAAAGAATAATAATATATTCATTTACACATTAGAAATAGGACTTATTCTATTTAAATAATGTTTAATCCTCAAATAATTGCATAAATATAAGATTAAAAATAATTAAGGTCATTTTTGATGAAATGAATATTTATCTTTAAAGAACTAATAAATGACGATTATTTAACAATAGACAGTTATTATTATTAGATTAATAAGATTTTTCGAGAAAAAACACATTTTAAAGATCAATCCTTTTCTACTTCAAATTTCTTTACTTCTTCAAACATTTGCTTTTCCCACTTAAATGTTTCTTTTTCTTCTTGGAATTTTACTTTCTCTATTTCAAATTTCTGTTTTTCTTCCTTAAAATCAAGTGTCTTTTGTTTAAATTTTTTCTTACTTTCTTTGAATTTTTTTCTTTTCTTTTGAAATAATTCTTTTACTTCCTGGTATTTCAATTTATCTTGTTTAAATTTTTCTGTTTCTTCTTCAAATTTTATTTTTTCTTCCTGAAATATTCTTTTGCTTTCTTTTTCAGTATCAACTATTTCTGAGCTTGCTTCCTCTTTACCCTCTATAACTTCTTTATCTCTTTCAAATTTTTTTACTTCCTCAAGCATTTCTTTTTCCCATTTAAAGGCTTCTTTTTCTTCTTCGAATTTTCGCTTTTCTTCCTTAAATTTTTCTGAATCCAAAGTTTCAACATTCTCTAACTGAACAATTCCATCTTCTCTTATCTTTTCTTCTTTTTCTTTTTTACTATTACCAATGAATTCCATAACTTTATGTGGTTCGGAAGTTTCATCCTTGGATATTTTTTCTTCTATTTTTGCTTGAATTAAATTTATGAAGTTTTCTTCAGTTTTTATGATATGAATTAAATTAGCTTCTTTAGCTAAATCAATTATTACTTCTGCAATTTGAATCGCTTCGTCAAATTTTTTCTGAACATAATACTCATGCCGTTTTTTTTTTAATTCATCGATTTGCTCATCAAGGGGTTTTTTGGGGCTAATTTTGGCTTGAGCTTGCTCTATAAACCTTTTTTCTTCATTTTCTATTAGAATCATCTTGTTTAATTTTGCAATTTCAATAATCTTTTTAGCAATTTCAATGGCTTCAAAAATTTCTCCACTATCTAAGTAATCCTGCTTAAAATCCCTTAAATCTTCAATTTTTCTCTTAACTTCACTAATAGCAATTTCCTTCTTTCCATTTTTTTTTTCTTCTTTTGTTGGCTGACTTTTTATTAATCCTTTTCTTATTTTTTCTTCAGTAATTCTGGTTTGTGCCATGCTAATGTTATCCAGTTTATCTAACATTGAAATTATACTTTTTTTTTCCGTTTCTTGTTGATATTCAACATGTCCTTCAGCTTCTGGGACATTAGATCTTTTCTTCTTCTCCTTTTTATCCTTTTTTTTCGCTTTCTTTAAGTCAGGACTCAAGTGTTAACACAATTCCATATTTTCATATCTAGAGAAACAACTTGAATAAAAAATTTTGTTATCTAAAAATACAATTAACATTAAAGTTCGATTATTCTATTTCAGTAAAGAAAATAAAAAATAAATAAGAAAATATGATTAATTTAATTTAAAGTAAATCTATTCATAAGATCGAAGTAATACAATGAGGAAAATTGAAAGGAAATTTTTTTTTTTAGGACTAGGAATTACAGTAATTTTTATTTCTGGTATTTTTATCATCTTAAGTACATTTCAAATCAATTATCAACAGACAGTTATAGAAGAACAAAAACATATTATGGATGAAAATAGACAATGGGCAGAAAAAATTACATTTTGGGAAGTTACAGGAGGATTAGGTGAAGATATTATTGAAGGTGAAAAAATTTACTACGATGCGCTTGTAAAGTATTCAGCAGCATTACAAACACAAAATTTAGCAATATTTCTCATTATAATGCTAAGTATAATTATTATCACTACTATAGGAAGCTTAATACTCACAATTTTTTAGATAATATGAGTAAAGTTTAAGTTATATTTTGCGTCTATGTTTTCCAAAATAAATCAACTTATTTTGACTATCATATTGATATCCAAAAATCAATATAAATAAATGTTGATTATACTGATGTATTCAATTGAGATCAATATTGAGGGAACAAATTGGATTCATCTTTTCTAAAAAAAAATAAAACTAAGGTTATAGTCTTAGCTATTATAATCATCATTCCATCGACGATTGGGATTATATTTGCAATTAATTACTTTTCTAATGCTAATCTACACCCGCCAATACTAATTGAATCCGATATGGATTTTGTTTCATATGAATTTCCAGGAAATGGTACACAAAACAATCCATATATTATAGAATATTATAAAATAGGTGCAAGTGGCAGTAGTTCTATAGGAATAAGTATATCAAATACAAATTCTTTCTTTATAATTAAAAACTGTATTGTTTACACGGGATATATAGGGATTTTACTTAGAGATGTATCTGGTGGTACGTCATGGATTATTAATAATACCTGTATTTCAAGATCTGGAGATGGTGGTGGAATTGGTTTAAGTGATACAACAAATAGTACTATCAAATTTAATACATGTAAAAATTTTATGCAAGGAATTCATCTTAATTATGCTTCATACTGTTTAATTAAACTTAACTTAATGGATGGTAATAATTATCAAGGGATAAACATTCGGTATTCAAGTTATAATATTATTATCAATAATACGGTAAAAATGAGCCCAGAGCATGGAATAGCGCTTGTAGGGAATGCAAATTGGAATGAAGTGTATAATAATATTTTAATTGATAATGCGTATTCAGAAACTTATAATGTTGATGGAAGGTTGACAGGTACAATTAACAGTCAGGGATTTGATGAGGGAAATAACAATTTTTGGTATGATGATGTAAATGACCAAGGAAATTATTGGTCAGATTACCTTGGAATTGGAAATTATTCAATTGATGGCCCTGCGGGAACAAAAGATATTTATCCTAACAGTGTTATCTAACTGTTTAATTAATAGCCCCCCTAATCATGGAGAAGATTTTTCAACACTTGTTCTTTACGGTAAATCCATTGTTTAAGCATTAATAAATCATTTTGATTCCCAAACATCGCGAAATAGCCAATATTTTTCATGATTTGCTTAAAAAATAAAATTGAGTCGTTATAATTTACTATAAAATCACGAATAGTTTTCTCATCAGTAATTTTTGTGATTGGATCGATAACTTCATACAATCTAGCTGACAATCGTTTTACATCATTTTCATTATCGGAAACATAGATTAAAGGTAAACCTTTCAATCTACCGCCAATTCCAAAAATAGCAATCATTTCTGCATTAGTTTTTTTCTTTAATTTTTCCATTTCTACTTCAATTTCTTGGATCCCTTGTTCTTCTTTTTGCCCAAAAATTTTAGATAAAAATCCCATACTTATAATCTCGATTATCTATTTAATATTTTTCATCCTAATTTAGCGATTTTGTTTGAGGTTTCTTCTACCATAAAAGTAGCTAACCCAATAGGAGTATTTCTTCTGACCAATGCAGATAGTACAAAATTATTATTTACCTTATATAAAATTAAGTGACGTTGTTCATAAGTGAGAATTATTTGATCGAGTACATATTGCTTTGATTTCCAAAATGCATCGATGATTCTTAGACAAAGATCCAAAAATTCTTTACTCCATTTTTTTGTGAGTGGAACACCAGAATTAGTGATTAGATCGCAATCTAAAATTTCTACATTTGATCGAAAAGTCTTTAAAATTTCCTCATAATTTTTCTTTAAATCATCTGAGATATCAATTTCTGAAGATTCTGCTATTAGTTTGTCAATGATCTCGTTTAATCCTTCGAAATCTTCATGACTACATAATGCATTCTTTAATGCAGAGTTATATTTTTCATATATAATTTCCTTTAATTCACTAAGTTTTTTCCGAATATTTATAATACTATCAGTTTTCTCATAAAAAGCAACTATTATAATATCCTCGGTTAATTCAAACATTAATCGATATGGACCTAATTCTAATTCGTTAATTTCAGTTCCAAATGTTTGTTGAGTAAAATTAAAAGTAGCAGAAATAAATCCACTTGTTAATGTTTCACTCCATTTAGTAGTTCCGAATGTTCTACTACATAGGTTTTCCCCAGTTCTTTTTAGAATCAGAATTGAAAGAATCATTGTTTTGAATATAAAAATAAAAAAAATATATAATAATTTTTTATACTATTAATCTTAAAAATTTATAGTTTAAGAAGAAATTTGCAATCACACTTAGCTACTGCTCTCAATTCAACACTCTCAAATTCTTTCGCACCTAATGCTTTTTTAGCAGCAGTTTCAATTAACCCCTCAGTATATGTACAATAGAATTTATTTGCAATTTTGATTCCCGCCCGCTTGAACGGACAATCTTTTACAATAACCGATAACTCATTACCTTTTATAGTTATTTCTGATGCTCCAGTTCCCACTGCGTGATCGATTACATCTTTAGATAGTTTTTCAGCGAATAATTCTGGAGTCCATTTCTCAATACCATATTTTTCCCTTAATCTTTTTTCCACCTCTTCTCCTTGACGTTCTCCTATTAACCTAAAAATGGTTTGAATAGTTTCTGGCCCCATTACGTTGTTAAATTCATCCATCGCCATACTAAACATTGAAGAAATAAATTTTAATTGTCTCAATCTCTCTTTTAATCTTTCACTCATGATTTCTTCACACCTCGACATCGAAATAGTCTTTAATTTTACTGCTTGTGTCTTCCATTTCTAATGTAATCAATCCTATATTAGGTTCTTGTCTTGTTATAGCTACTAAGATCACACGACCAGCACCAATGAGAAACATATTTCCCTTATCAAGTTCTAAATTAAGACTCTTAAATGTCCCATTAAAAAGAGCTTCTGCAGATCTCTTTGATGTACCCAAAAGTGCTGCTGACATTGCTGCTATCATTCTCTCATTAGACTCACTGGGTAATGCTGATGCAATTATCAATCCATTAGTTCTTATTACTGCAGATCCAATAATATCTGACACTTTTTCTTCAAGATTTTTGAGTATTTCTATAACTTTTTCAACTTTACTCATGTTTGATTTATCTCCTATTGTTAGTTATAAATGTTAGTCAAAATTTTTGATTGTTCTCAGTAATTTCCTTTTGAATTTCATGAAGTTTCAAACATATAAATTTAATTTATATAAACTAATTTGATACCAAATAGTACAGACATAATAGTCACGCTCCTAGCAATAACTATAGAAATACTAAAAAAAGGTATAAATCTTGATTTGGGATCTTGAATTGATGAATGTTATTAATTTAAACTGAGATTTTTAATAATGGAATTCATACTCTTGATAATTTGTTTATAATGGGTAATTTTTTATTGTTTGCTTTGTTATTTAAACAAAAGTTTATTTAAGCAAATATAAAATTATTCATTCAATGTTAACTAGAAGAATTGAATAGAGAAAGGAGTTCAGCCATTTATGATATTATCCTTCCCGAACATGGGACCAAACTATGTAGCATTTAAAACATTATTCGAACAACTTGATCCATCAATAAAAGTTGTGGTTCCAGATCCAACAAACCGAGAAGCAATCAAGATTGGAGTAAAATACAGTCCCGAATTTGTGTGTTTCCCATTTAAGGCTACTTTAGGAGATTTTGTTAATGCAATTAAAAAGGGTGCTGATACTTTAGTTATGGCTATCGATTGCGGACCCTGTAGATTTGGGTTTTACCATGCTGTCCAAGAACGCCTTTTACATGATATGGGCTATAAACATGTGACAGTTATTCCATTAGATCAAGCAGATTTACTTGAATTTCATTGGGTAAAAACTCTCCAAGAAGTTAGTGGTAAAAGTGGTCTTTTTGATTATCCAAGATTCATAAAGGCGGTGATTTTTTTCTTGAAGAAGGCAAAGCTTTTACAGGATATTCAAACAGCCGAAGGTCTATTCCGTGCATATGAACAAAATCAGGGAGATACTTCTCATGTACTGAATGATGTTTTAAATAAACTAGATCAAGCTAACACCCTAAGAGAACTTCGAAACTTTAAAAAAGTAATTAAAGAAGAATTTAACAAAATAGATGTTGATAAGACACGCACTCCATTACGGGTCGCGATATTTGGTGAAATTCATATAAGTATGGAGCCATATGTTAATGTAGATATAAGACGTAAGTTAGGGGAAATGGGCGTTGAGGTACATCAAAATTTAAGTTTGTGGGATTGGGTATCACATAAATTTCATTTAAATTACCATAGGAAATGGTTAGAACATTTATCCCATCCTCATGTTCCGATGGACATTGGTGGGGAATGTCAATGGGTTTTAGGAGAATATATTGATAGAGCTCAAAGTGGTTTTTCTGGGGCGATCCATGTATACCCCTTTACCTGTATGCCAGAAGTCACTGCTCGAACGATTATAACTAATAAACTTAAGAAAATGTACGATCTCCCGATAATTTTCTTTTCTTTCGATGAGCATAGTGGAACTGAAGGCATGCGAACGAGACTTGAGGCTTTTTTTGACCTAATGGAGTCGAGACGAAAGCATAAATTAGAACTTGATAAATTATCGCTTGAAGATGAAAAGAAGAATTTTTATAGATCAAATGGTTCACATTTTTTTCAAGAGTGTGTTCATTTATTACAAACAACCTAAAAGTGAAATGAATGGTACAAGTTTCAGATAAAGTAGTTAATAAAGATGGAAAGTTAGATGCTTTCCTTGGAATTGATATTGGTAGTGTAACATGTAAATTTGTATTAATAGATATTGATGGTAATCTCCTTACGAGTGTATTTTTACGTAATAGAGGATCTCCTATTGATTCGGCTAAAGCAGGAATGGAAGATTTAAGAACAAAAGTTGAGGAAAGTGAGGAATTACATGAATATGAAATAAGAAGTTGTGGAACTACTGGTTCAGCAAGATATTTAACAAAAGCTATAGTAGGTGGAGATCTCGCTAAAACAGAAATAATCGCACACGCAGTTGCCACTCAATCGCTATATCCAGATGTAAGTACAATTTTAGAAATTGGAGGTCAAGATTCTAAAATTATTATTTTGCGAGATGGAATTATTGTAGATTTTGCAATGAATTCGGTATGTGCTGCTGGAACTGGTTCTTTTCTTGATCATCAAGCTTCTAGACTTGGAATTCCAATTGAACAGTTTGGAGACTACGCTGTAAAATCGAAGAATCCTGTTAGTATTGCGGGGAGATGCACTGTGTTTGCAGAATCAGATATGATTCATAAGCAAAATGCTGGTTATACTAAAGAAGATATAATTGCTGGATTGTGTGATTCATTAGTTAGAAATTATATGAATAATCTCTCTAAGGGAAAGGAATTAAATGAACCGATGGTCTTTCAAGGAGGAGTATCCTATAATAAAGGCATTATTCAAGCTTTTGAAAGGCATTTAGGATGTGAAGTAATAGTCCCAAAATATAATGTTTTGATGGGCGCTTTGGGAATGGCAATCCTTGTTAGAGATTATTATTTAGATCATGGACATGAAACCTTGTTCCGGGGTCTTGATGTTGGGGATATTGAATTTAAAACATCAACATTTCATTGTGGTGATTGTCCAAATAATTGTGAGATTGTACAAGTTAAAATGCCACAAGATGAAAATAAAGTTATTGCTCGTTGGGGCAGTAGATGTGGGAAGTGGGAGGTTTTCTAATAAAATGACTGAATTTTTAAAACAATTAAGGGAATTAGGAGAAGAATTCATTGAAACAATTAAACATAAAACTAAATTAAGTACGATCTTTGATCTATATACGGAAAAGGTTATTCCCTCATTTGTCTCAGAAAAAGATTTAAAAGATTATTATGAAAAAAGAATGGAAGAAGTTAATGATTTTATAGATAAATTATAATATGAAAGACAGAAAGAGCAATCAATAACTTCCTAATATTATTTTTACTTACTGGTTATTAAAAAAATCAAATAAATAGAAAAAAAAAAATGAATTAATTATTGTTAATCTTAATTTTTCGCTTTTTGAGTATATAAAATATCATTGTCATTGATATTATTGTCAGTAATAACACATCATAACCAGGAATTGGAGGTAGTCCATCCCCATCATCTGGAGATGGTCGATTTACACAAGTGTTGCCAGAGATGGTATTACTTGAACTTAATTGTTCTACAATGCACCTATTGTTCCAATACAGAAGGTTGTTTGTTATTGTATTAAAATTACTAGCGTCCCATAGATATATTCCATTTAATGTATTATTATTGATTGTGTTTCCTGTAATCTCGTTATTTTCTGATCTTACAAAAATAATTCCATGTTCTGAATTATTATTAAAGGTATTACTAAAAACGTATATATCTGTAGATTCACTTGACCATATTCCATAGACGTTATAACTTGCATTATTGTCCAAAATGTCAATATGTTGACATTGATAAAGCCATATACCTCGTTCAATGTTTATATTAATTTCGTTATTAGAAATGGTGCTGTCTATAACATTTCCTAAGTATAATCCAGTACCACAATAATTCATAGTATTATCAGAAATAAGATTATCTTCACCATAACTAATAACTACGCCACCACCTGGATTATAATCTAGATCGTTTTCTACAATATTACTGTGATAAAGATCCCATCCATGGATGCCAGTATCGCATCGTATATAATTATTAGAGACAAGAATATATGAACTATCTTCCAAATATACCCCTTCTCCATTATTCAAAAAGTCATTATCCTTAATAGTGTAATTTTCACCATTCACTACTTGAATTCCTGAGGTTTGATGGTCCATCAGTGTATTCTCTAATAGTGTAATATTGTTACAATTTAAGAAATGAAATCCTGAATACCAATTCTCAGATGCTGAATTATTGAATAACATGTGAAAGGCTGTTTCTTGAAAATAATAACCATCTTCTCCATTCAAATTTGCTATATTCTCCGTAAAATAATTGTTATCTTCCCATATATAGAAACCCTTCTCTAGGTTCCCATTTGCTATGTTTCCTGTTAAGTTATTGTACTCCCCCCATATATATATTCCATGTTCATTTCCCCTTGCTACATTACTTGTAATATTACAATAATCGCCTAGTAAATTTATACCAAATTCATCATTATCAATTGCAATATTTCCAATCACTTCACACCAACTACTATAATATAATACTATTCCATCGCCTGTGTGTATTCCATTATATTTCACTGTGTTATCTATAATGGAGGAGTGATTACATAATGAAATTCTAATCCCCGAACGGAAGTTACTCTTTATAGTGTTATTGTAAAGATAAGTATATGGGCTCCTTGAGATTTCAATGCCCCCACCATCCCATTCAAGACCATTATTGTTCACTGTACTGTAAAGAATCTTATTATCTGCTCCATATTCAATAATTACACCCTCTCTGAGATTATTGCTCATATCACAATCTGTAATTGTTATATTTTCACAATAATATAATAAAATTCCATTTGTAGAATATGATGTGTTAGCATTTGATACTATTGAATCATTACAATTGATTAAAATGACTTGTCCTGCATTGTTAAATTCGTCAGATATTAACCCCGTTTCATTAATATAATAGTGAATTGGCCTTGTATTGATAGTATTGGTAGAATCAATTGGGTCATATAAGATCATATCGTCGAATGTAGCCGAAGGAATCCCAAGACCACAATTCATCATCGAATTATCTGTAAAATTATTCTCATAGCACCAAGAATCAATATATAGTCCATATCTTGTATGATTAAACATCTCATTATTAGTAAAATTACTTTCCCTAACTGCTAATAGACGCATTCCATATTCACAATCGTAAATATAGTTATCTTCTACATTGTTGCCTTCTGAATGTTCTATAGTAATCCCCCTAGTATTATTGAACATAATATTTCCAGTGATATTCATATAGTCACCATTCGTGTAGACCCCCGAACCAAAGCAATTCTCCATTGTATTTCCAACAATCTGGTGATAATTCCCTCCACTTGTCCGTATAGCATGATAACTATGATTTTTAAAGGTATTATCAATTACTCTAATATTGTCACTACTAGAAGGAAAAATGCCTAAATGATTATCTTTAAAAAGATTCTCGGTAATACTGATATTATCTGATTGAAGGGTGTATATTCCATGTCCTCTGGTAAAAGTATTATTATATATCGTACCTCTCGTTACATAGAATAATTGAATTGCTGCATCTTCAGAATCTATACCACTATTAAAGAGGGTACAATTTTGTATTCTAAAAAAGGCGTTTGAATCTCGAATTAGAATACCATAGTCCGTACCATTGCAATTGATTGAGACATTCTCAATAATATAAGGAGCCCCCCAAGTTCCTAAACCATCACACCAGTCCTGACTCACAGCCCATGTCCAGTTATGTGCTCCAACACCTACAGCGTCTCCATCAATAAAAATAGAATAAATACCAAGATCCCACCAGTCAGAGCTTTTTACACGGGTTTCATCATTAAAATTAGTGTTAGAAGAATTAGTTCCATGATTTCCAAGCATCATATTTGAAATTGTTGGGACAATTGTAAGAAGAAAGATTAAAGAAATTACAAAACTAAATTGAAATAGTTGTTCTTTTTTTTTCATATTAGATTTCAACCACAATTTATGGTTAGTTTACGAACTAGTCAGAAATATATTTAAAACTTTCCATTTTTGTAGGAGTGACATATATGTAAAAAATGTTTCTATTGATTTTAGACCTTAAATATTATTTTAGTTTCGAAGAATCTAAATTTAAATAACTTTAAATGGATAAGATTTATCGTAAAATTCTTCTCTCAGAAATTTATGAATTACATTTTCTAATCTTTGTTTATAAGAATCTAAGCTTTCCATTAAAACCCAAGTATTTACATTATTCGATTAAAGAAGTTTTATATTAATTAGAACTTTATTTAACATTAAGTCTAAAATTAAATAATCTTCTAAAAGAAAATGAGTGAAAGTGTAGGTACAGAAGTAAAAGAAGAAGGAGATAAATTAAATCCAAAATTAATTGCTTTTGATATGCTTTATGCCGGTGTAAAAGGATTAAGTGGCTTATTCTTTAAGGCATTTATGGACTTGAAAATCGAAGGTCAAGAGAATATTCCTTTCAGAGGGAAAGCTATTTTAACCACAATTACACCAAATGTTATACGCGATATGTTAATAATTGCTCAGGTATCTGGTCGAAAGATTCATTTCATGCTCGATCCTAAGTTAATGAAGCATCAAATAATGGGTCCTGTTTTAAAAAGCCTTGGTATGATTCGAGGCACTGAAAGCAAAGAAGATACTGAACCAATTGAAAAAGTTTTTGAGATTTTAAATGAAAAAGGCGATCTTGTAGGTATGACTCCTGAATCTCGACATGATCATGAAGTTCAAGTAAAATCCATGGCAGCAATCATAAAATTTGCGATTGCTGGAGATGCGCCAATTATTCCAATTGCTATTACCACATACAAGACCAAGATCTTGAATATGTTTACGGGAGATGGTATAAAAGTAAAGGTCGGAAATCCTTTACGTGTTGAAAAACGATTAAATCGAGAGAAATATAGGGCAGAACGCTATGAACTCGCTGAAGATATAATAAATATCATTGATTCTCTTAAAGAAAGACCAGATGTTGAAGAAAAAAATAATATTTAATAAATTTATTTTAAATTATTTTTAATCAAATTCTTCTTTTTATAAATTTTTTTAAAATGCTAAGAGATTCAATTAGATTCACAGAAATTATTTTTATAAAACTATTATAAGGTTTACTGATAAAAAGATAATTAATATTACGGTTAAAATTATTCCATCATTCCATTTTATCGATTTTTTCTTTGAAATCCAGTTAAAATAGAGAATTAAAATTAATAGAAGTAGCCAATTCCAAAAAATAATCCATGAAAGGGCAAAATTCACCATGATTATTGCGCTAATTCCAAACGTGAGTGTTAAATTCCAGAATACTTTTCCAATCATCCCTCCTAAGCCTATTTCAAGACTCTTCTTTTTTATGGATTTTATTACTAAAGTTAATTCTTCAACATTTGTCACAAAAGCGATTATAACAAACCCAAAGAATGTTTCAGGGATATTTGTTAATAGTAGAATGTGTTCTGTAGAAAAAATCAACAATTCTCCACCTAAAAATATGAAAATAAAGCTAATAATAATTAAAATGAATTTTTTAAATTTTGGTTCTTTTTTTAATTCTTTATTTCCATTTTCGTTATGATTATGACTCTCTCTTGAAATTATTTCACCTGAATTATCTTTAGAGAGTATTTTTATATTTATAATCAAATAAATAAAATATTCAATAATGACAATAATTCCAACAATAAATAATCCAAAGTTAATTAGAGTACCAAAGAGAAGTAATAGAATACAACTATATAATAGTAAAAAGTAAAATTGTGGCACTGATTTAAAACTGATTTTATAGAAAAAAGCTGGGATTGCGAAACTTATAGTTAATGCTATTATTGAATTACCTATGACATTTCCAACTGCGATATAAGATAATCCACTTACTGCTGCAATAATGGAAGTAATAGATTCTTCTGGATCAATCCCAATAATTAATGCTCCAATAATAAAAGGAGATACTCCATATGTGATGCATACATCTTTTAGATTATCTAAAAAGACATCTGCCGTAAAAAAAATAATCAAATAGCCAACAATAAAAAGTGGGATCCAAATAATGAGCTCTATCATGTTATACTATTGTTTTTTTTTATTCCAATGTATAAAAATTTGGAATTTAAACTTTTTTCCTTTATATTCACCATCACTTATAGCAGAGAATTCAAATCCATTGTTTTCATGCCAATAAATTGATGCCTTATTAAATAATGGCTTTTCCACAATAAATGCAACAATAGGGGTATTGATTTCTGGTAAAGCTTTTTTAAAAATAGCAGTAGCTATTCCTTTACGTTTATATTCTGGTAGTATACTTATTTGGTCTAAATAAGCAAATTCTATTCCAGCATCAAGGAGTAAGTCTTTTGTTCTATCATTTTCAAAGGAGAGATTACCAATTACATCCCGTACTTTAATAATATCATATTTTTTTTTATGAATACTGAGAAAACCTACAAGATCTCCACTACCATCTTTAGCAACATAAATTTGAGTATCAGAATCTCTGATTAGGTCTTTATAGTAATCAATGCCTACTTCTTTTCTTAGAAAACCCTCATCTTCTAATTCCTTCTTTTGTTTTTGTGTAATTTCATCAAGATCTCTTATTTCAACAAGATTTTTTTTAAGAACATTGTGAATTCCGGAGGAATCCTCTAATTTTGCAATATCGACTTTAACAGAAAATTTCTTTGGCATTCTTATCAACTGTTTTAATGTAAAAAAAATTAGTTTTTTAATTCTTCTTAATTAAATATTGATATTAGATTTTAATAAAAGGAGATTATTTTAAATCTTTGAGTTACATAGTATATAATAACAATTTTTAAGGGATATTCATGTCATATTCAACACCGGAAGAGGAATATACATTTAAAGTTACTTTAGTATTCTGGAAATTCTACGAAATTGGGGAATACTTCGAACTTCCGAATTTGCGTCGCTTTTTGGAACAGGAAAGTTCATTCAAGCTTTATGATGGCTATCATTGCCAATTAAGCCATCCTGTCACAGGAGAGAAGTGTCACCAGCCGTTAAAATGGATTTCAAGTCAATCCCACAACTACGCACCAGTAACATTTAAAATAGGAAAAACTGATAGATTTTCTTGCGTTTCAAATCCTAATATCATAGGGAAGATACGTTTAGAGGGCCATATTCATTATGGATCTGTTCTTGTTATTCATTGCGAATTAGTATTTGATAATTATCATTCTATTGAAGATTTTATTGAGATATCACAGCCTTCTAATATTATTCTTGAAAGTACTAACAAACCTATTACCGAAAGGTTTATTGAAATAAGAGATGATGTAATTAATATTCTTGCTAAGGGAGATTTTGCCGATAAGCCAAAATTAGAATCTGTTTTAGAACCTTGGCATCATACATGGATAATTTGGGATGCTAAACCAGATTTTAATAGAATGGATTATCGTTTTATTGGAAATGAAATAGGAAAAAATGCCCATTATTCTATTGGTCTTACCTTACGAACAGACAAATATCGCGAATTAGATCCAATCGCATATAGAGATCAGATTAATCTTAAAAATCTAAGTCCTTATAAAGATGAGTTTGTTATGATTACACATGCTGGAAACGTAATCATTCCAGGTCCTGGATTATTAGATCCCGATTCTATGAAAAATTTGTTTATCGACACATTATTTGCTCCCGAAGTAGGAAATGTTCAAAGATTTCTTATATTAATGCATATGGAAAATATATTGGTCGTGGCAGATAAATTTGATAAAGTTATTTCAGAAACTCGAGCAATGGAAGAAGATTTGACTTTAAAGGAAAAGATTGATAGACTTGAAGAATTGGAGACTGAATTAAATAGAATTATACTTGAATTAA
>JAEOTV010000069.1 GCA_016839635.1 Promethearchaeota archaeon
CGCCAACCAAAATCCACAAGATTTTTTTTACGAGACCGATCCCCTCCAATCATCCCATGGATCTGTGGAATAGTAATATGGGATTCATCGACAACTATTAAGAAATCATCTGAAAAGTAATCCACTAGAGTCATAGGAGGCGTTCCTTGAGGTCTTCCATCTAATGGTCGAGAATAATTTTCTACACCTTTACACCATCCCATCTCTTTCATCATTTCTAAATCAAATTTTACTCGCCTTTCAATTCTTTGTGCTTCAGCATAATTTTTCTGATTTTTGAAAAATTTGATACGGTCTTCCAGTTCATCACTTATTAATTCAAGAGCTCTTATCTTATTCTCATCTGAAATAATGAAATGAGTAGCGGGGAATATTCGATAGTTAGGTACTTTATTCATAGGATTATTCGTTAATGGATGAATTTCTGTTATTGATTCAATTTCATCACCAAATAAAGATATTCTTACCGCATTAGTTAAATAAGCAGGGTAAATATCGATGATATCTCCTTTTACTCGTACTATTCCCGGTTTAAATTCAATATCATTTCGCTCATAATTCATTTTTATTAGTTTCGTTAATATTTCTGACCGTTTAATTTTCATATCTGATTCAATATATAACGCAATCTTCTCCCAGAGATCTGGGTTTCCTAAACCATAGATACAGGATACAGTGGCAACTACAATTACATCTCTCCGAGTTCTTACAGCATGAGCCGCGGCAAGTCGTAATCGCTCGATTTCCTCGTTCACGGAGAAATCTTTTTCGATATAAAGACCGGAAACTGGCAAATAAGCCTCCGGCTGATAGTAATCATAATAAGAGACGAAGTAGTGAACTGCATTATGAGGAAATAGCTCCTTTAGTTCATTATATAGCTGAGCGGCTAATGTTTTATTTGGTGCCATTACTAAAGTCGGCTTTTGAATTTCTTGAATAATGTTAGCTATTGAAAAAGTTTTGCCCGTTCCAGTTGCTCCTAATAGCGTTTGAAATCGTTTACCATCTTTAATATTTTTTACAAGTGTAAAGATAGCTGAAGGTTGATCACCCGCAGGTTTAAAGCTTGAATGTAATTTAAAACCGACGCTCATAGACAATAAACAAATTATTTTAAATTAATTATAAATAAACTTATGCCAATATATATAAGATAAGTCTATAGATATTCTAATGAAACATTATCTTATGATTTTTACTAAAAATAGAAAAAGACAAAAAATAAATATATGTAATATTTATGCTTTCACAGTTTCTTGGTGAGTATCTTCAGCACCTTCTATAGTGCGGACCAAAAATTCTAAAATGTCGTCAACATTAATAATTCCTAGTTTGGGGTTAGCTTCGATTGTTGCCATACTTATTGTTAATTCTAATGTTCCCCCAGCAGCAATTTCATAACCGTTGTCAGATGTGAACGCGTTTGCAGAAAAGTATGTATTATTTATATAAACAGAATCAACTGTAACATTGAACTTACCAGTATTTTCAATTAAAATTGTCACATCTCCTGAATCAAATGCTGATGTTCCCACACCATCAATTTCTATATTGTAGTAAACTGGATCTACTTGTCCTTTAAAAGTTTCTGTTGTTTCTACTACGGAAGTCGTTGTGACATTTACAATACATTCATCCGACTTATTAATCATTAGCCCAGGAATATCAAATGTTATAATCGCACATTCTTGAATCCCTAATGTTGAATCACCATATATATATTCAGTATTACTCACTAATGTATTATTCACATAAATATCACTTAGAGTAATAAGTTCATCTCCTGTATTTTTAACTAATATTTGCCCGGTTTCATTCGCATATATAACAGATCCTGCACCAGCTTGTCCTTCTTTAATTATTTTGATATTTGGTTCATCTTTAATAGTGTGTATGTATCCAATATCAGAAGCTACAGTTTCTAATTCTCCAAAGCCTCCAGTTATACATACTAATATTTCTTCATTTATATCTCCAGTAAGTCCATATTTAGCATCACCAGGATCATTAGTGTCAATTTCTATTACAATTACATCTTCCTCATTACTTTGTAAATTTAGAAATCCACTTTGTGTATAAAAATCATCACTATCAACTTCAATCAGAGATTCTTTTAAATAAACTGAATCTAACCCAAATATGACGTCTCCAGTATTTTTTACATACATATTCAAAACGATACTTCCATTATCATAAGTGTAAGCAACAGATTTGTCAAAGTCAATTGGAATGTGTTTCCTAAAATTTGTGTTAAGTACAGCTAATTCTTCGGGAGACGCAATCCGATCCTCACTCATAATTGATAACGAATAATCTTCTAAGTTTGATGTGAACAATAATTCGTCATATATATTATTCGGAGTTGCTACACCAATCTTATTATATTCTTTGATAGGGTAAAAGTCGATATCAGCATCTTGTATTCGGATAAAAGCTTTTTCATTAGGTTCAAGAGCAGGTGAACCACTTAAATAAGTGATTTTCTCTTGGTCAATCCTATTTTCCATTACATCATTATTAGCATAAAATCTCTCTAAAACAGCAATTGAGTCCCCAGTATTTTCTACTTCAAGGTATAAATCAACTGTAGAAGAATCCTTTTGAATAACTATACTATTTTCCTTATTAATCTTAATTTCTCCTTGTTCCGCTTCTCTAACAAAGAAATTACTAGTACTATTAGAAAAAATATAGTCTCTATCGTATAATGCTTCTGATTGAGCAGTTACATTTATTTTAACTATGTCATCTAATTGGAAATTTGTACTTGTAGTGTTAACCCACACTAATTCTTCAGAACCCTCTTGAATATACTGATCTGGCATGTAAAAATCAAATTTTGTACCATTAATTTCTACATCTCTGATGTATAATTCCTTTGTACCCGTATTCTTTAGTTTAAATGTTGCATATCCGCTATCCGTAACTCTCGGTGTTTTAATAACAAAGCTGGAATCTAATATTGTATAATCAACCTTAAATAGTTTTACCAAATGGGTCCTAGAAAAATATGTGGGTATAAATATCTTTGAATCATATCTTCCCTCTTCAGGGATATGAGATACCCATAGATCACCATCATCATCTCGTCTATTAGTAATAATATTTACGTAATTCTGTTCAAGTTCGTGTAGACTACCAGTATCAGATGTGGGTTCACCCCCAAACAGAAGTGTTACCAATTGGCTTTGAAACCACGCGTCCTCATATCTTTGTGAAGTTTCATTATAATAGTCATCCATATCAAAAACTTCATTTTCAGCCCAATTATCTTCTTCCCATCCTAATCTTTTGTATATTTCGGTATTGTCATTACAGATCTGTATCATCCACGTCCATTTGCCTTCGTCCCCGCCCAATTGCGAAATTAGGAATCCCCAATATACTAATACGTAATCAGCCCGCAGTCTCCTCAATGCTTTAACACTATAAAGCTCATCGGGTTGCATTAATGCCATTCCTGTCAAACCTATTCTAGTTGCATTCTTTGTAGCATTATCATTCACAGTAGTCACGTTGCCTATAGGAGTCAACCAATAGCCGTAATCCCACCATGAAACCACTACATCGGTTCCTTTCAGATTATTTTTCATCCATGTCAGGCTTTCTTCCCAATCGTGAAGAAAACCTCCAGGTGAAATTTGAGCATATGACATTTGATTGATAGCAATATTAGTAGTATGAGCAATCTGAGCATATAATAAAATACCCACCATAAAATAGACAATTAACACCTCAGAACTTCCTAAAGTTCCTTTTAATTGTCTTCTCCTTTTTCTACTAACGCCAATTTTTCTTTCTCCAATAAAACTACCAAAAATTTTTAATATACTGGCTAAACCATATGCTCCTGCTAATGCTGCTGCTGGCGCAAAGATTAGAATTATACGTATCATACTACCCGTAAAGTAATACATTAAAATAATAAATGCGATTACAAATATATCTGCGGCATTTAATCTTTTAAAGCAGAAATAAATTCCTAGTGGTACAAGAACTAATGGGATTAACGTATTATAATAAAAAACACTCCAAGTACTAGGCATTTGCTCTGCTACTGAGGCGACCAGGCTTACATCTTCTCGGAATAGAGGATTAAGAATCGTCCAAAAACGTGAACCAAATCCAAAAGGTAGAATTTCGGGAGCCACCCATATTAGTACAGCACCAACAAGAATGATAGGTATGACAGCCCATTTTATTGTATTTACTAATCGATAATAAAAATTTGGATGCTCATTCTTTTTGGTGTGAACAAGATGGAAAAACACTAAAATGATTGTAAAGAGAAAAATCCCTCCAATATCAAGATTTGTGAATAAATTTTCATGATTAAATTTTGAATATAAAGAAAAAATCAATAAACCAGTCCCTTGAACTCCAGCGTATGACATCAAAACATTTTCACTATATTTATTTGAAAAAATTAAGATAAGGCTAATTACAGGAATTACTAAATAAACAAATTGATATCCCCCCCAACTTAAGGATAAATAACCTAGGAAGATACCACCAATAAGCGAATGTGAAAATTTACCTGTTCTTATAGCTTTTAAAAAGAACAAGAAAATCATTAAGGTAGCAAAAACTCCAATTGTCTCATTATCAAAAAATCCTGCTGTGGTCCGTTGTAAGTATCCCGGATTAAAAGCTAAGAAAAATGCTGCAAATAAACCAGTTGCTCGATTAAGTACTTCTTTACCTAAAAAATACATTACTAATACAGTTATCCCTCCCATAAATGCGGGAAAGTAGAAACATATATCATACAACGAAATGGGTAATCCAAAAAATTCAATTATCTTATGAATACCGACTACAGTAAATGTTAATCCAGGTCGTAAACCGCCTCTAAAATATCCATCTGGATACCAACTTTTAAAGTCTTTCCAATTTAAATATTCATAAATTGTATGAGTATCTAAATACTCAGCATTATACCATTGAATCCAAGGATCAAATGCTTTAATTAGAGTTATGTCTCTTATAAGGGGACTTAATCTAATAATGATGGCTAAAATTACAATTAAAAATATTGCCAAAAAGAATAACACATTACGTGTTTTCAACGATACCGATGTTTTGGTACGATCACGGAAATTCCTTAACGAAGCGGCGATTTTAACCATAATTTGTCAAAAATATGAATAAAACTATTTAATATCCATAATTAAATTTTAAATATAAAAAAAATCCTTAAAATTAAAATATTTTTCTTTAATCCAACATTTTGTAAAATTCGAAATAATATATAAATAGACAATTAAATTTGGATTAATTTGGAAAAAAAATTAGATTAAAAATGTCAAACACCAAATACCTTTTTAAAATCTATTATATCGGAACACATGAATATTATGGATCCCAACGGCAACCGAATTTGCTGACAATTGAGCGTTGTGTATCGAATGTTTTAAAGAAAAGAGGGTACATTCAAGATACTGATAAATCAGAGTTCGAGTTCGCAAGTAGAACTGATAGATATGTTTCAGCTCGAGGTGCCTGTTTTACATGTATAACAGAAAAAGATCCAATTCTTATGGAAATCAATAGCGCTTTACCAAAAGAAATTGGTATCTGGGCTTATTCAGAAGTACCATTCGATTTTTCTTCTAGATATGGAGCAGTTTTACGACATTATATTTATATAGTAAATATGCCAATTTCGCATTTTGAAAGAACATCTGGAATAAATATACAGTTAATGAAAAAAGCTTGTAGAGAATTAGAAGGTCGCCATGATTTTGCCAATTTTTCGAAAAAAGAAAGTGATAAAATAAATACCATAAGGGACATGGATTCAGTAAACCTATCAATACATGATGATTTTTTACTTTTTCAATTTAAGAGTAAAGCATTTCTAAGACAACAGGTCAGAAGAATGGCCAAAATGATTTTAGAATTAGGGATAGGCAAGATATTATATGAAGATTTTTTAGATTTGTTTGATACTTCAAAAGAAATTTCTTACCAACCAGCAGATCCGGATGGATTAATTCTATGGGATATAAAATTCGATGAGAAAGTTATTTTTATTGTAGACCCAAAATCTAAAGAAAGAATGAATAAATTTTTCAATATGATGAAATTAGAATTTAATCTTAAGTATCATTTATTCAGAGCTTTGCAGCAAGACGATTTTGGCTAATAATGCTTGAAGCTGAATTTCCTCTGTTCCCCCTTGACTTAATCGATATTCAAATTCAGCTAATAATTTTAATAATTCAATTTTTATATCTTCTCGAATTTCTAAATCATAAATTTCTCTATATATATTTTTTATGATATTTTGCCCAGAAAGCCCGTATTCTTTAATTAAATCATTTAAAAGTTTTATAGATAATTGTAATTGGCCTTCCAATGCCGTATTCAAAATTTCTTTTATTTTTTCAGGAGGTACTTCTCCTGCAACACGAAATACAATCTCTTGATCAATCTTTTTAGAAATCGTGCCGCATGATTGTAAATAATTTATTGCTCTTCTACAATCTCCACGAGAAATATTAACAATTGCATTTAATCCTCCTGGTGTTAAGGTAATATTTTCTTGTTTCGCTACATATTTTACTCTTAATTTTATATCATCACTATTTAAAGAAGCAAATCTAAACACTACACATCTTGATTGAATCGGAGGTATGATTTTATTAGAATAATTACATATCAAAACCATCCGGCAATTTTTTGTATATTTTTCCATTGTTCTCCTTAAAGCTTGCTGAGCAGGAGACGTCATATTATCAGCTTCATCAAGAATTAGCACCTTAAAGGTAATATCCGCGGGAGGTCGTGCTCGAGCAAAATCTTTTATAAATGTCCTAATTACATCAATACCGCGGGCATCACTAGCATTTAATTCTAAATAAGTTTTATTAACAGCCATTTTTCTTCCATATAATTCTCTTACCATTGCTAATGCTGAAGTTGTCTTCCCTGTTCCTGCAGGTCCAGCAAAAATGAGATGGGGCATTGATTTATCTAGTACAAATTGCTTTAAACGTCTTATTATTCCCTTTTGATTAACGATATCATTCAGCACCCTTGGTCGATATTTCTCGACCCATGGTCTATTCTCAAAAGACATATTTTTTAGATTTGTTTTAATTTTTTATTAATATATTAAGAATTAAATTTTCTTAATTCTTTATTAATATTCATATCCATAAAAAAACAATGAGATAAGTATGACTGATTTTACAATAACTAAAATTAAATCAAGATGGATTTTAGATTCTCGGGGAAATCCAACTGTTGAATCTGATGTTTTTGCTGGAAAAGTCTTTTCAAGAGCTGCTGTTCCCTCAGGAGCATCAACAGGAGTTTTAGAAGCATTAGAATTGCGAGATGGGGGAAAGGACTTCTTGGGAAAACATGTGTTAAAGGCTGTTACTAATGTAAATGAAATTCTAGGTAAAAAATTGATAGGATTCGATGTTAGAGAACAAACTAAAATAGATGATAAAATGATCTCTCTGGATGGTACAGAAAATAAGAGTAATTTGGGGGCTAATGCTATATTATCGGTCTCATTAGCAACAGCTAGATTAGCTTCTCAATTATCTGAAGTACCCTTATTTGAATATCTTTATAACTTAGCATATAATAGAACTAGAAATGATTTTTTACTTCCACTTCCTTGTTGCAACATCATAAATGGAGGTGAACATGCGGGTAATAATTTATCAATTCAAGAATTTATGGTTTTGCCTGTAGGTGCTGATTCTTTTTCTCAAGCAATTCAAAATGTTGCTGAAGTATATCAAACATTAAAGAAGTTGTTAGAAAAAAAATATGGCCCATCTTCAATTAATGTTGGTGATGAAGGAGGATTTGCTCCAAATTTAGATCTAACATCTGAAGCTGTGGAAATAATTATTGAAGCAATTGAAAAAGCAGGATTTCTTTTGGGAACAGATTTCGTCTTGGGAATGGATGCTGCGGCTAGTGAATTCTTTGAAGAAGGATCTTACAATATTGATGGTAGGCGTTTATCTGAAGAAGAATTATTAGAATACTATATAGATTTAATCCATGAATATCCATTCACTTCTATTGAGGATCCTTTTGATGAAAAAGATTTCAGGAATTTTTCAAATCTAACTGTGAAAATTGATAAATCTATTCAAATTGTTGATGATGATATAACGGTTACAAATATTAGTATTTTGGAGAAAGCAATAAAAGAAAAAGCGGGAAATGCTCTATTACTTAAAGTGAACCAAATAGGAACTTTAACTGAAGCTATAAAAGCAGCAAAAATGTCTTTTAATAATGGATTCAATGTTATGGTTTCTCATCGTTCCGGCGAAACAGAAGATACATTTATTGCTGATTTAGCTGTTGGTCTCTGTACAGGACAGATGAAGACCGGTGCTACATGTCGATCAGAAAGAACTAGCAAGTTCAATCAATTGCTTAGAATAGAAGAAATGTTAGGAGAAAATGCAAAATTTCCCAAAAAATTTGATTCTTGGAGAAATTATGTTTAATTTTAACTTTTAAAATCCTTGTTTTTTTTTTTTATAAATCTATATACTTGAACATTGATTTTTTTTGTTTTTTGTTTATGGAATGGAAATGTCCTTTCCAGAACTATATTGAAAGGGATTATGTTATCAATTTTCCAATTATATTGATTTATATAATTTGAAATAAATCTATGGACTTTTGGATTTTTGAGATGAATTGAATACACTACATCTGAAAAATTAAAGGATTTACCTAAAAATGCTCTATCTGCAAATCTCGTTTGCACTCCAAAAGGAGGATTCATAATTGTTGTTACTTTCATATCCTTGGGAAGTAATCTTCTTGAGATCTCGAAGTATTCAATATCAGTACAAATAGGAAAGATAACTTGGCTTAGATCAAGAGACAAAATGTTTTTTTTCAACACTTGTAATGCATTTATATCAATATCAATACTCAAAACATAACTAGCTTTAAAAAGAGCACTTGCAATAGATAATCTTCCAGTTCCTGCACCTAAATCAATGATTAAAGCTTGATTAATGTCATCATATTCAAAACCGGCATAATATATTATATCTACAGCACAATTTGCATCGATACAATACTGTTCTAATTTAATTTTAGGATTAATGAAAGATTCAGTTTGCTGTATTATAGAGATCAGTTCTTTTTTGCTAAGTTTCATCCAAAAAAATGTTTGCTCTTTTAAAATTAATACATTAAATTTATCTATATTATTTAATAATATTTACTTAAATTAGAAAGAGTTTGAGAAATTAAAAAACTATTGTTGATATTATTGAGTAAGAAATCTCTAAAGAATGGCGATATCGTTTTAACAGGGGAAAAACTTGGAGTAGTTGAGGAATATCTCCCTGATAAACAATCTACATTTACGAAAGATGGAAAAATCTTTGCCAGTAAATCAGGTATGATTAATATTAATGAAAAAGAAAGGAAAATTGAAATAAGTACACATCAAGATAAAGATCGAAAAGTTGTAAAAATTGGAGATATTGTTATTGGCACAATTCTCTTTTTGCGGCAATATTCAGTTGGTATTAATTTTTATACAATAAATAATAAAATTCATTTTAATTCAAATTATTTTGGCAATATTCATGTCTCACAGATTTCAGATAGGTATGTAGAAAAAATAAGTGATGCTTTTCAAATAACGGATATAATAAGAGCTCGAGTAATAGAGCAAGATTATAATGAATATAAATTAAGCACCTCTGGTAAGAATTTGGGAGTTATTTACGCGGATTGTGTAATCTGTGGAGACCCACTAATAAAAATAGGGCAAAATAAATTAAAGTGTGATCGATGCGGTAACGTGGAGAGCAGAAAAATCACCGATGATTATGGAAATGTAAAAAATAATTTACGATTCTAATATTCTTTATGATTTAAAAATTACAAGTGTTTATTAAGTGAGAAAATTAGGGAAAAAAGTAATTCACTTCTATAATAATAGTGGTTCATTAGAGAATGTTATTAAATTTCTTGAAAATGTTCAGAAAAAAGTAAATTATTTAAATCTAAATGTTTCTGTTGAAGGTAAAAGCATAAAAATCACACTTTTTGGTTCAAGAGATCTTCAACATTTAGCAACTGAAAGATTAAAAGATTTAGCAAATCAATATTTTTAAGATTTATAAAAAACCATAAAAAATTTATTTTATTTAAAATTCTATTTATTAAGTATATCAGATCCTAACCATTGAGAGTTATAATAATGGCAAAAAAAAAAGCAATCAAAACAGAAGATAAAGACGAAGATGATCTTGAAGAATTTATGGAAGATTTATTAGAGGATGAAGAAATTGAGAGTGTTTACCCTAAGGTGGAAGAAAAAGAAGATATAGAATCAGTTCCTTCCTCCACTGAAGAAATTATTGAAGAAGAGGAATTTGAATTAGAGGAAGAACCGTTATTTCCAGATTATAAATATCTTAGTTTGAGCATAAATAAAGGGGAAGCTGAAAATGATTATGAACTAATAGTTCAAGGGCAATCCCATGGATTTTGTAATATCCTTGTTAAACACTTATTAAATATTGAAGGGGTTAATATTGCGGCATATAAAGCAACAAATATAAGTCCTGCACAAGTTTTTATACGTCTTGAAAATTCTAAAAATTATAAAATTAAGGATATTTTACATAAAGCTATTGAAACTTTAAGAGAAGAAGTTCTTGAGGTTCAAAAATTATTTAAAAAATATACATAAAATATTATTTTCTTTTATGAAAACTTTATAAGATCCTTAATTCAACCTATCTTAATGGATTACGAGTATTTAGTTTCGGATTTAAAACAAAATTTATCTCAAAAAGCTATCGGTACCGATAAAGGTTTAGCTAAAATTGGAGATGGGATAGTTAATTTGGCTTATTCAGTAGCAAAATCTATTTATTTAACGAAGATTAACCAAAACGATAAAGTAGTTAGAACTGGAAAAAAAGTAAGTAAAAACATATTAGACACAGCATTAAAAAGTGCCAATATGAAACATTTTGCAAGAACTAGAGCTGATGCTCATGATCTTGCTGATACGGTTGAAGCTTTAGTAGCTTATGTGTGGATTAACAATAATATGACCTTAAAAGAGATAATCAATTTTTTAGCTGACAATCTTTCAGGGGATCTCTATAATAGGACTGAAGAGATTAAGAATGCCATTATTGCATTTACTAATCTTTTATATCATATCAAGAATTTTTTACCTGAGAAATAGTAAGAATATGAAAGACAATCCTATAGTAATTGGAATAGATGATGCAACATTTGAATTAAAGACAAATGCAAAAACAACTCAATTAATTGGTGTTGTGTGTCAAGGAATTAGAACAGTTAACATTTTTCGAACTGAAATCGAAATAGATGGAAATGACGCAACTGAGAAATTAATAGAATTAGTAAAACATAACGAAAAACATGTCCAATTTATATTAACCCATAGTATTACATTCGGAGGATTTAACCTAATTAATTTAAACAAAATTTATCATGAATTAGGAAAACCTATCATTGCTGTTAATGATCGAAATGTAGATATCGATTCGGTACTAAAAGCAATTAAGAATAAGTTCCCAAATACATATAAACAAAAAGTAAATAATATCATTGATGCAGGAAACCTATTTAATACTCAGATTGAGACTGCGGGGGGATTATCAGATATTTATTTCCACTTAAAAGGAATTGAAATTAATAAAGTAGACTCACTCTTACAAAAGATCTGTATTGACTCTAAACTCCCAGAGTGTATCCGACTAGCGCATTTAATTGGAAGAATATTTTAAGAAATTTGTATCTCTTTTTTCTATATTCAATAAAATTAATCTGTTCCAGTCTCGTATTCTAGAATATCTTTAAGCCTATCTCGTAAATCCAATCTTATAGCAGACATTCCATATGTGGGGATACCTAATTTTTTCTGCACTTTTTTTGCGCTCAATGCATCTGGAAGATCTTGTTTGTTAGCTATAGCAATAATTTTAGTGCCCAAATACCGAGAAAACTTTTTATAAATATCCTTGGTTTTCTTAATATTATCCTCTGTAGAATCACATACCAAAACTGCTAATCCTGCACCTTTTAAGAAATCTTCCCACATGAACCTAAACCTTTCTTGACCTCCAAAATCCCATATATTGACTTTCTTCCCATTAAGAATTGAATCTTCTATTTCTAAACCAACTGTGGGAGTTCTTTCCTTCGAGTTTTCACGACCTTGAAGTAAATTTAACAATGATGATTTTCCAACACTACTTAACCCTAAAAGACAAATTTTTGTTTTAGTCGAAAGAACCTTAAATCAACCTTTTCTAAATAGAACCTGTTAAGTAGAAAAGGCAAATAATTCTTCAAAAAAGAAAATAATATTCGTGTATCATGGGAATATTCCAATAGAATTTAAAGATAAAATAAAATTTGAGTTGAATTAAATGAATTAGTATAAAAAAATATTCAATTAAAAATAGTCTTTAACTATTTTTTTTAGAAAAAAG
>JAEOTV010000233.1 GCA_016839635.1 Promethearchaeota archaeon
ATCTAAGATCCCTTAAAAATCAAGCTATTTTTAGGATCAGAGGAGAAATGCTTAGATCTATTCGAAAATTCTTATTCGAAAGAGATTTCACTGAGATTGCAACTCCCAAAATTATAGGTTCTGCAACAGAGGGAGGTACGGAATTATTTCCAATAATATATTTTGATGAAGAAGCATTTCTCACCCAATCCGCTCAATTATATAAAGAGCAATTGAGTGGAGTCTATGAGAGAGTGTTTGAAATCAGTGATTGTTTTAGAGCTGAAAAAAGCCGCACGAAAAGACATATTTGTGAGATTTTCACTTTAGATGTAGAAATGGCCTTCTCATCAATGGAAGATATTCTTAAAATATTGGAAGAATTAGTTCATAGCACCATTAAAGATATAAGAAAGAATCAAATGGTAGCTTTGAAATATTTAGAAATGGATGATAAAACAATTGTACCAAATATTCCTTTTCCAAGATATAAATATGAAGAAATTATTGAATTAATACACACAAAATTTAAGATTGATATTGAGTTTGGTGAAGATATTTCTACTGATGCATACCGAAAATTAGGAGAAGAACTTACAAGTTATTATTATATAACTCATTGGCCAATGTCTATTAAACCATTTTATATTATGCCTTCAGAAAATCCTAAATATAGTGAATCTTTTGATTTACAAAAAGGAATGTTAGAATTAACTTCTGGTGGAACCAGAGTACATAATAAGCAACAACTATTAAATGCACTTGAAACACAAGGTCTTAGTCCAATATCTTTTAAAACACATTTAAAAGCATTTGATTATGGAATGCCTCCACATGCAGGTTTTGGTTTGGGTATAGATAGATGGCTTACTATTTTATGTGGTTTGGATGATATCAGAGAAGCTGTTATGTATCCTCGAACTCCAGATAGATTAACACCCTAATATAGTAATCAAAATTAAATTTGATGAACTATGACTAATAATAATTATATCCAAGATTATATTAAAGCTGGAAAGTGTGTGATTGCTGCTAAAAAATTAGCAAGAAAATTAGTTAAGTCAGGAACACTATTTTTGGAAATTGCAAATAAGTGCGAAGCTGATATAATTAAAAATGGATGTGAACTTTCTTTCCCAATCAATATGTCATTAAATGAAATTGCAGCTCACTATAGTCCCCCAATTGACGATCAAACTATAGTACCAGATAAAGGTTTATTAAAAATTGATATTGGATCACATTTTAATGGATATATAGCAGATTCTGCCTTTACTATTAATATCGACGAAGATCCTAAGCTTCAGAATTATATTGAGGCCGCAAAAGAAGGTCTTGAAGCTGCAATTCAATTATTTATCCCTGGAGTCAAACTATATGAACTAGGAGAAGCTATTGCTCAAAAGATAATAAATCGAGGATTAAGACCAATAACAAACCTAGGTGGCCATGAATTAAAACAATATAATTTACACGCAGGTCCTTTCATACCAAATTACAAAGAAAAAATGCATAACCAAGTTTTAAAGCCTGGAGATGCCTATGCATGTGAACCTTTTGTAACTTCTGGAATAGGTAAAGTTGAAAATGGAAGAGATGCTTATATTTTTCGATTTGTAAAAAAAGTAAAAAAAAATATGCCCTATGAGCACTTAGCGTATATGAATAAAATTGAGAAAAACTTTAAAAACCTTCCATTTTCCCCAAGATGGATAGAAAATAATAATTTAATATCTAAAAATAAAATACAGAGAACTCTTGAATCTTTCATAGGAAAAAAAATTTTAGATAAATATCCAATATTACTAGAAAAAACAAGAGAACCTGTTGCTCAAGAAGAGCACACGATAATTTTGGATTTGGAAGGGAATAGGATTGTCACTACCAGAGAATAAATTTAAAGAAAAATTAACTATTGTTATTCTATGTGCTGGGGAGGGAAAAAGACTTAAAAAAATAACAAAAGTTACACCTAAACCTTTATTAAAAATCAGAACACAAGAGACTGAAGTGATTCTTCAAAATATTATTTTTAAACTAATAAAATTAGGAATTACGCGAATTGTTATTATAATAGGACATTTAGGAGAAAAAATTAGTGAGTTTGTTTCAAGACAGACTAAAAACGATATTTTATTACAGAATAAAATAGTAATAATCGATTCTGAAAATCAATATAAATGTGGACCATTACATTCCTTTTTATCTATAACAAAGAATAAATCTATCTTTAATGATGATACTAACTTTATATTAATTCCAGGAGACACTATTTTTGATTTGAACCTATTACAAGAAATTTTTTCCATTATTTCGAAAAATTATGAATCAATACAAACACATCCATGTGTTTTTTATCGAACCATAAAACTAAAAAAATTAAGAGAGACTCATAAAAAAAATAAGATAATCTCAAATGCAGAACTTGATAAGTCCGATTCAGAAATTGTATTAAAAAGGATTTCCCAATTAAAAATAAGAAATGGACCTTCTGACGCTATTATAAATCACCTTATTCCCGTTTTTGTCTTGAGTTATGACTTCATCGACAAAATCTTAAATCTTAAAGATAATATTCCAGTTACTACTGTTTGGGAGACATTAAATTATATGATTTCTAATAAAAAGAAAATTATTGCTTTTATTATTGAAAGCAAATATCAATTTCATGATATTGATGATAAAAATGATCTAAGAAAATTACAAAAAAAAAAGGACAATAGATGCTCCGATTATTCAATGAATAATTGATTCAGAGGAAATTACCAATAATAATCCAATGAAGCAACTTGGTAATCAAAGCTCCTATTTACTTATTTATAATTGTTCCGCTTTATTGGTATTATGTTTTAAAGTCTCTTGTATCAATAAAAA
>JAEOTV010000050.1 GCA_016839635.1 Promethearchaeota archaeon
CATTATAAAATAACTAATATAAACTATTATAGAATTATGCAAATTTTAGACTACGCATACATGGTTTCTTACGGAACTTTTGCTTTTAGTTTAACTTTAATAATTACTCGAAAATTTGAGGATGGCTCATTTTGGAGTAATTCGGGTCATTTAATAGCCATTTTAGGTATTTTAGCAGCTTGTTGTGATGGGATTGAAAATGCTTTTATATTAGCTATGCTTACAGACCCTTCAGGCTTCCCAGATGTATGGGCTATAACACATAGCTGTTTTGCCCTCGTGAAGTATATTCTATTGTTTACCTGTATTGGCTGGGCAATTGTGGCTGCTATTACTCTTTTGATCAAGAAAAGATCCTCTTAAATCTCATTTTTTTATTTCTATTCTTCTTTCTCAAAAAACCGCTCAGTTTTTATAATTTCTTGTATAATTAATATGAATTTTAAATAAAATTTATAGTGGATATTGGAATGATTTTAAAACTAATCATAAAGAATAATAAAAAAAATAGAAGATATGCCTTAATTGCTTGGATCCAAAAAGATAAAGATTTTGACAATGATATTAAGCAATTATTTCAATTTTTTAAAGATAATGTAAAAATATCAAAAAAGAGAAGATTTCATACATATTATAAAATCATTTCAGATAATCCTGCTATTATGATATCTCTATTCTCAAGCATTCATGAATTAATTCCTGATATTTGTTTTAATGATAAGGAATTGATTGAAACAGCAGAATCTTTGGATTTAGAGAGTTTTTAAAACTTAAAAGTCATAGAGAGATATTAAAAGAATGAGTGGGAGGGGGGGGATTCGAACCCCCGGCCTCCTGGTGTTTTGCTCCAACTTTTCTGTTTGAAGTTTGAAGTCCCAAACCAGGAATCATACCAAGCTAGACCACCCTCCCGATCTCGTTCATATCGCATTTCTAGGGTCATTCCGCTGAAGTATCGCAACCAGATGTGAAGGTTTATAAATAATAATAATTATACAATTCAAAAGTTAATCTTATTTTTTCAATTTTGCTTTTTTTGAACAATTGTAAAATAATATTTCATAACTTACATTTTCATAATTTGAATAATTGAATCGAAAACAAATACATATATGTTTTAATTTTGAAAAAAGTAATATCTCTTCAAAAAATTGGCGATGTAGAAAAGATCGTTCTGAAGAAATTGAAGAAAAACTTGAATTGGATTTTTAAAGAGTTTATTGATTCGGTAGAAATTTCGCCTGACTCTTTTCCAATCAAAGAATCTGAATATGATCCTTCAAGGAGACAATATGACGGTTCATTAATATTAAGAAGGCTTCTTAAATATTGTGGTGAGAGTAATTATTTTCGTACATTAGGAATAATCGATAAAGATATTTTTTCAAGATTACTAAATTTTGTATTTGGTATAGCAATAATTCCAAAAAAGCATTTTTTAAAATCCCCCGGAGCTTCTTTAATTCAAATAACGCGACTTAAAGAAGGCTTTTATAATCGACCTGAAAATAAAGCTCAATTTGAATTGAGAGTTCTTAAAGAAGCAGTACATGAACTCGGACATACATTTTGCTTAGAACATTGTAATAATAAATGCGTTATGCAATTCTCAAACAGCTTAGCGGAAGCTGATGAAAAACCAGCTAAATTCTGTAGTTCTTGTTCTAAAAAGTTAAAAAATCTTCTTGCGAATTTGAATTAATTGATTCAATATCTCTGCTTAAATTTTTCATAGAGAGATTCCGCTAATTGCAATATTTTTTTATAATTTTTTACTAATTTTATCAAATCTTCAGGAATGTTATTAAAACCATAATATGCACCAACTAAGCTACCACCGATTGCTCCAATCGTGTCGCTATCTCCACCAGCAGTAGACAATTCAAAGATACATTCTTTAAATGATGAATTCATTTTTTTTAGAAATATAAAAATTGCACAGGCAACTGTACTTAACGTGTAAGGATGGACAAATGCTTGACCTAAAAAATGTTCAATAAAATAGGGTGATTTCACTCCTACCTGAGAAAACTTAATTAAACCAGCTTCTACTGGTAAATCAAGATTGTCTCTTAGTTTTTTCAAAATCTCAATGAATTCCTCCCAAATCTCCATATCAGAACCAGAAATGAAAGAGAGTAATACATTAAAAAAATCATCAATCGAAAAATGTATTTCTGGCCCTCTTTCTATTAAATAAGCAATTGCTCTGGCGATTACAACAGCACCAGCAGACGCAGCCGGATGGGAATGTGTAATAATACTTGATCGTATCGCATTTATTTTTAAATCTTCTAGATCTTTACAATAAAATAATCCTATTGGTGATACACGCATAGCTGTACCATTTCCTCCCGAATTTGAAGCCGCTTTTTCCCAGGGAATGCCATATTTCAATTTTTGAATTGATGAAATACATCCATATCCAGGACCAATTGGTGGATCATCTAACCATTTAATATATTCTCGGATGAAATTATTGAGATTAAATCCACCTCCTTGAATTAACGCTTCGGCAGTATGTATTGTGAGTTGTGTGTCGTCAGTATAAGTATTGAAAAGAGTTTTATTATTTTGAATAAACTCCTCAAATTTGTCAAATCGAGAATAGATATCTGATCTTAATCTTCCTTCAAAAGGATGCCCTAGAGTATCACCTATGGCCACACTTAATAAGGTGCCTTGAAATTTGTCTAAATAGTCAATTTTCATATTAGACAATTAAAAAAAAGTTATTTTAGTAAAGTAATTGTTTTTGGATCTTTTAATTTTTATGAAAATATTAATTGTGTGAACTTAAAGGTAAATTCGAAAGTTTCAAAATGCGTTCGATTTCCTTAAGAAGATCCTTTAATTCAAAAGGTTTTTCTAAAAAGCTTGTTGCTCCAATAGATAATGCCAATTTCCTTATGCTATTATCTGCGCTAACAAATAATATTTTTGAGTGATTACTAATTTCTAAAATCTCTTTTGTAGCTTCAATACCATTTTTAACGGGCATTCTGTGATCCATTAATATAACATCTGGTTTAATAGAATGGCTTTCAAATTTATTTACAGCTTCAGCTCCATTTGTTGCGGTATCTATTATTTGAAATCCTGCGTTTTCTAATACCAATCGATAAAGTCTTTGCAATGATATTTCATCCTCAACAATAAAGATCGAAACTATTTAGATCGCCTCCGGAATTAAAATGATAAAATTACTTCCTTTTGAATAATCTCCCTCAACACGGTCTTCTACTCGAATCTCTCCATTATAACTATTTAAAATTCTATTTATAAGTAAAAGCCCTAATCCTATTCCAGAGGGTTTAGTGTCTTTTTTATATTCGTGAAATTTTCGTGAGAAAATCTCGGCTTTCATTGAATCATGTATCCCAACACCATTATCTAAGAATTCAAATTTAATGTAATTTGTTTGATATTTTCTTTCCTTTGATATTTTTATCTTTATATCAATGATGTTATGAGTATTATGTTTAATGCCATTAAATAGGATATTTTCAAAGATATTAATTAATAACTCGTTAGCATTGACAAGATAATGTGATTCAGGTGATTCCTTTTCAATATTTATAACTTTATATGGAAAACTTTCTTTAACGAATTCAATTGCTTTGCTGAGAATGCTTAAGGCTTCCGTCGATTCGATAGGTGTTTCAACTTCCTCAACTTCAGATAGTTTTTGAACATTTAAAACCAGTTTCTTTCCCCTTATGATTTGTTCGCTAATGAGATTCCAAATTTCTTTAAGTTCTTTTTTATTCTCCATATTGCTTGAGTATAGCTTAGAAAGATCTACTGAAGTCAGAATATTTTGAAGGATATTATTAATATCATGAGTAAATAAATCTTTGTATAGATCACTTCGATTATATGCCTCACGATATTTTACCTCAGATTCTTTTAATTTTTGTTCAGCTCGTTTTTGCTCAGTAATTTCAGTAGTAAGTTCAACAGCTCCAACAATATTTCCTTCATTATTTCTCACGGGATTGCCTCTTATATTCCATACTCTTCCATCTGGAGTTATAGCTTCCCCTCTCTCTTGTCTACCAGTCTTTAAAGCAATATCTACTGGACATTTTTCGCAAACTACATCTTGGTTTTGCCATATTTCAAAACATGTTCTTCCAATTAATTGCTCTAAAGAAGAGTTAACTGATTCACAAGCAGCTTTATTACACCAAATTACACGATGATTAATGTCTTGAAAAACTACGTGTTCATGAATATTTTCAAATATAATAGACTTTTCCCTTTCAGATTTTTTTAAATCTTCTTCAATTTTTCGTTTTTCACCTATATCTTCTGTATGAACTAAAACTATATCAGGTGGAATAGAAATATAAATAACATTAAGGATCTTTTCTTTATCAGTTGTTTTTAACCTATACTTCAATTCTCTGGAAATTTTAACTTTATCCCCAATACATCGATTTAAATCTTCTAATATTTCAGGATTTTCTTTATGAAAATCTTTTGCCTTTACTCCAATGATATTTTTTATTTTTCCTTCAGTCATATCCTCTGCTGCTTTATTATAATCTATTAAAATTAAGTCATCTTCAAGCTTTTTATAAATAAAAATCGGATTTGGAATTGATTTAAAAACTCTTTTAGACCATCCTTCAGAGGAATTAGACTTTTCTAAGGAATCTTCCAAATTCACAAAAGGCCCTCGAATTAATGAGATTAATTAATTTAATTATAATTCTATTCAATAACCCAAGAATCAATTTTCATATTTAATATTTAATATAAATTTAAAAAATAAAAGAGACAATTTTGTCGTTTTCAAAATAAATCAATTATTACTTTTTTTTATTCTGCTAGTTTTTAGTTGAATTCAATAAGAAAAAATAAATTCTATTAATCTTTATTTGTGTTATTCATTGAGATGATGCAATATGAATCAATTAGGACCCAAAAAGGATAAGTATGATAAAATTTTATTGATGTATTCAGGAGGATTAGATACTTCTTGCATGATCAAATGGCTTCAGGAAGCATATGAAGCTAAAATCTATACATTTACAGCTGATTTAGGTCAAGAATTTGCTGATCCAACAAGGTTTAAAGAAATCGAAGATAAAGCGTATAAATTAGGTGCTGTAAAACATTTTAATGTCGATTGCAAAGAAAAATTTGTAAAAGACTATGTTTTTCCTACAATTAAAGCCAATGGATTATATCAAGGGATATATCCGTTAAGTACTGCAGTAGGGAGACCTTTAATTGCTATAGAAGCTATTAAAATTGCTAAAAAGGAAGGAATTTCCGTAGTAGCACATGGGTGTACTGGGAAAGGAAACGATCAGATTAGAATTAATATTACAGCAAATGCGTACGCTCCGGAAATTGAAGTATTACAACCCTTAATTGAATGGAATATGGGGCGAGATGAGGAAGTCAAATACGCAGAAAGACATGGAATTCCAGTCAATAGATATAAGAAATACAGCATTGATGAAAATCTCTTTGGAAGAAGTGCAGAATGCGATATTTTAGAACACCCAGAAATTGAACCGCCTGAAGATTCGAAAGAATGGACAATTGCTCCTGAGAAGGCTCCCAATGAGCCTGAATATATAACTATTAATTTTGAAGAAGGAGTCCCAGTAGGTTTAAATGGGGAAAAGATGAGTAGTGTTGACTTATTAAGAA
>JAEOTV010000010.1 GCA_016839635.1 Promethearchaeota archaeon
AATATTAATTATAGGACAATTGCCAGAAAATTTGCGGCCAGCTTTGCTGGTTAATATAACATCAGTTCTGAGACTTTAGTTTCAGAACGGCAACGATGTTATGTTAAAGCAAATTTTCGGTTTACCTGTAATAGATCTTGAATTGAAATATATTAAAGTATTGCGTTAGCAATTGTCTCCATAATGCATATTATGTTTGCGCTCAGTTAACACTTCGCTTGCCTTCGCTAAATCGCTCAGGTAAATAGAACGCACGCACCAGCGCGCTTAATATACTTTTCGTATCCTAATTGAATTATTACCTCTTAACGACAAATCATGTCTTAGATGTATCCGTGAGCTGACGCATGTCATCAACATTGCGGAATTGTCCTATAATTCGCCACTATGTTAAATAGCCTCACATCTAACGCCAATGCTTGAAATAAATCTTTAGTCAATAATTTATAAAAGATTTATATTCAGCGCATTCCAGCCTCAACTGCCATCGCACGGCTATAAAATAATTGCCTCCGCTAAAAAGTTTCTAATAGTTAACGCTCTGAGAATGAATTATTTGAATTTATTCGCAAGAGTATACGCAAATTCTCTCATTTCATTCACTCAGTTTGCTATACACTTGCTCTTTAAGTATCTAAACTAAAATTTTATCCTCTCTCCTATTATTATTATCATTTTATCCTACATACAATCCAGGAAACAAAAAGTCTCCGCTGCTGATAAATTCTCTAAATTCTACAGAAAATTTGATTTCGTGCGCATTCCAAACTCGCCCCGATAAAGAAATTATTTGTTTTGCAAAGCAAAATATAGAAATTCTAAATCGGGACTCAAACAGGAATGCTCAAGTACCCTCGCACACAAGTTTTCTTTGAATTTTTACGCCAATTTCTCAAAAGCGGAGTTTTTTGTTTCCTGATATTTAGATTCTTTTGGTAAGTATTTAATTGTTTCCTAAAACAGAATTTTTTTTTCTAAATATGTGATATTATATTTTTAAAAACCAAGAAAATGTTAATTAATTCAAAAATTATATATAGTTATTCATAAAATGTTTATATTTGAATAAGAAATAAGTCTAATAGGTAATAAAATACAACCATGTTAAGGATTGATCAAATCTCAATTAATAACTACAAAAATCTTACTGCTGAAGAACTGGTTTTGACTAATTTCAACGTTATTGTAGGACCAAACAATTCAGGTAAATCAAACTTTGTTCAGATTCTTTCTTTCCTAAATCACATAATTAATGGTTCAATTGATGAGGTTAGAAGTGAACTACGAAGATCAATTTTTTCTGAGTTTGGTTGGGTGATTCCTTTAAATAGTAAGAATAAGAATAAGGGTGATATACTAATTGAACTTGTATTCTCTGATACAGTTCAAGATCAGCAATATAGATATAAATTACTATTGGGTTGGAATCTCAGAAAGAAACCAAATATAAGAAGACCTGAAATGTTTTTCAAATTTGAAAACTTCGAATATAAGAATATTCATAAAACGGGTCCAGCAATTTCAATCTTTAGCAGGGATATGAGTTCTATTACTTTTGGAAAAGGACTTAAACGAATTGGTCCCACTGAGATTCCTGATACAGTAAGTGTAATTGGTTTACTAAAGGTTTTATCAAAACAGTTTGATAATGATGCTATTTCGGTAGCACTAAATTCTCTTAATAAAATTCTTAAGACAGAAACTATATTTTTTTCAAATATTGAGTTATCTAAACCAGGAAAATCACGACTCACACAATTTTCTGGGCGTACAGTATCATTTGACATAATTAATGAGATTGTTAATCTACGAGATGGAGATGAGTATTTTGATTTTTTTAAAGAGATCCTTAAAAATATTCTGAATATTTATGATATCTATATCTTAGAATTTCCTACTGAAGAAGATGAGGAAACAGGTAAAACCAATAAAGAATATTTTGTATTATTTAATCATTTTGGATCAAATAAGCAGCTATGGGATTTATCAGATGGTTCTATTTTACTAATAGCGTTAATTACAAAAATTCTTGTCTCTGATTCAGATATCTTTTTAATTGAAGAACCTGAAAATTCTTTACACCCAAAAGCTCTAATCGATTTAATCAATTTTATTCAATCTTTTGATGATGATCATCAATTTATTATTGCAACGCACTCAATCGCACTTATAAATACAATTGATGCTGAAGATGTTATTATCTCAAAATGTCATGAGAATGGAATAAGTGAGTTATTGAGAGTAACCAGTTCTGCAGAGTTAAAGAAAACGCTTAAGCAAGGTTACATTGTTTTCAGCGATTTGCTATTCTTCAACCCTGAAGAGTTTATTTAATTATATCAGAATGCTTAAGCAGAATCCAAATTCGATTTTATTTTTATATGAAGGGGATACAGAAGGTGAGTTTTATAAAAGGTTAATTAGTTTAGTAATACCAGAGCGAACGATCAGAATATCCTACGACAATCTTAAAGGAATTTCGACGAATATCAATAATAAAGTAATTTCAAAAATTAAAAAACATCTAGAAAACAATCAATCTGAGCATCAGATTTACGTGTTTTTAGGAATTGATAGAGAGGGGAATAGAACAATTGAATCCCCAATCGATATCTCATATATTGAGGAAAACCTATTACCAGGAAGAGATAGAATTGGTGGAATTAACGAAATAATTGCTACACAAGATTTGGAAAGTTGGTTATTCATAGATGTTGATGGAATTTATAGATTTTTAAGAACTTCGAGAAGTAATCGAAATACACGAAAATATTCGAATTATGAAAAATTTAATAATAAAGATTTAGCCAAGCTATTCAGACGAAATAAAAGAGTTTATTCGAAAGGAAAAAAAATTGAAGGATTTCTTGAATCCTTGGATTTAGAAAAAATATATAATGAATGTGATGATTTAAAGAATGGATTACAGAAGATTTTGCACCTTACTAAATATTAATTAATCTTAGATTATTTTATCTCTTTTTTCTAAATTATGCCTAGCGCAAAGTAATTGTATATTTTCTGCCTTTAAAGAAGTTCCCCCTTTTGAGAATGGTAAAATATGATCAAAATGCAAGTTATCAGTGCTACCACATTTAACACATTTACCTTTATCTCTTTTCCATACTTCTAGCTTGACAGAAGTTGGAATCATTCGATTATGTTCCAAATCTTTTAACTCTTCCTTACGTTTAGCTTTTTGATCAATTGTTATATCAGTTACAATTAATTTAAATTTATAGACGATTCTATTATCAGATTTCTCTGTCCATGCATCATGTAGCTCGAAAATCCCATTATATGCCCAAATCCCATCTTTTATCTTTTCATAGACTTTAACGAGTTCAGCAGACTGTAATCCATTTTTGAATTTAATTGCTGCAGATTCAAACTTCCCATTTTGTGTTAAGATCCCTTTTGGTGTGATCCTTGGTTGATCTGCTGATTTTGGATTTTTAGCTAAGTTTCTTGGTACATCGTGTCCTTCATATATAAGAATCCTTCCTTCATCTTCTATCCTATCTGCATAGGGAGCGTTTTTTCTTAGAGACATCAATATAACACTAATTCCACCGTTGACTTGAAAATTCATCCCTCTTTGCAGACTATAACCTTCAGCTAAACACATTTCAGTATAGGATATTATATCGCCGGGTTTTATCATTGGTTAACTGAATATCTTTTGATTATTTCTACATTACATTATAAGGCAATTTATTTTAACCTTTATATACATAATTATTATGCCACTCAATAAATTCATTCCCTGGTCTATCAATATCTCTTTTAGGCAATGTAAATAAACCTCTTCCATGGAACTTATAATACTCTCCCCCATTCTCATATTCTGCTCGTATTTTCTTTGAGACTTCTATTTTAAAATCATTGGTAATAGTTAAATAACCCTTATCAAAAAGTTTATGTATATCAGATCTTAGAAGAAGCCCATTTGAAATATAATGTGGCCCAGATTTTTCGTAAGGTTTTATATGAGCAGCTTCAAGAACAGGTAAAGTCCTTTCGCCACTGATTGAACATTTCCTTGAGTATACATCTGTAATTAAAATTCTAAATGCGCTTTGTCCGAGTCTCACTCTTGTAAGTACTTCTTTACCATATCTATCTGCTTCTTGTGGTTCCAGAACTAACTGGTTTTTTGATTCCTTTTCTACATTAAGAAATTTGTATTCATATAGTAATCTTTCGATATTCATCCATAATTCTTCACCAGATTCTTCTTCTGTATTATAGGTTTTTCCTTGAACTATATTAGTGGCCCAATTTTGAGGAATGTCCAACCAATCATCCTCATTAAAGTATATAGGATTTGTTAAAATAATACAACCAATGTTAGGATTTTTTTCTAGAGAATTATCAGGTTTTCTATAACCACTAACTTTATCTTTTAGCATTTCTAATGAAGAGACTCCATTTCTCTCTTTAAACACTTCCCACACAAACTCAATAGGAAGTATTGAATGAGAAACGTAAAAACCCAAACCTACAATTTTATTAATTGGGCTTTTAAGTTTAAAAATAAATGGTGCTCCTCTTGGAACGGCAGAAAATCGAAGTTTTCCTCCTGGTTGCCAGAAGTTTATATCATCAGTTGAGAGCTCTTTTAAGAATTGATACCATTCAAAATCAGTATTCCCAATGTAGTATCGCATTTTCAAAAGGACCATTAATATATTATCAAATTTAAAATATATTCTTTGCAATGCAAAAACTTCATTTTAAATTAATTACATTAAATGGTAATATAATGTTTTCCACATCCATTTTGCTCCGTATCTCTGCGCAAAAGAAGTGTCAACTCTCCTTTTCTATTAGGCTAATCCCCTGCCCGCTTTTTATTATCGTTTATTAATGAAGTAATCAGTTAAATACTAACGCATTGGTTATAAATCACAAAAGCAATATAACATAATGTATATTACTTAATCTTAAAAAATAATGGGATTAGTTCAATTTTCTCTTCATTTAAGTATGTTAACGTTTTTTTTGTAAAATCACAATTTGGACAATCTCCATAACCCCATGGCATAGCATCACCAATTTCATATTTTTCTTTACAATATTCACATTTTATCCACTTTTTATTTGGCCAATTTTCCTGTTTCCAATGCTCATATATTATTGTAAAAACCATATAAGACGTTTGTTCTTGGTCAATATTATTTTTGAGATAATTCTTTAATTTCAGTATATCTTTTTTTATAGCATTAATACCAATAAATGGTTTGACTTCAATAACAAACGATTTTTCGTTTGAAGACCAAACTACAATATCTGCCCTTTCATTTGAATTCTCAATTATTCCAGGGTATTGACATTCTGCTTGTATAAACCAATCATTAGGTAATTTATTTCTTAATACCGACCAAATTGCTGCTCGAATGGTACCTTCATAGAATTCCTTGTAATCAATTAAATATTTTTTGAACATCTCATTTTTACATTCAATATGATTTACAACTTCATTACTAAAAGTGTTTACCATATACTCTTTGAATTCTGATATATTCATGCCTATCATAAACCTGATCTTTTTGTTGGTTCTTTCTATATTTCAAATTTAGTCTATAATTAGAATTACCAAATAATATTTACTCCAATTTAGTTATGCATTACTCCACACCCATTTTGCTCCGCTACACTGCGCAAAAAGAGTGTTTCGTTAGAAGCATCCAGAACCAAAACTTTTTAGCCTACGCGCTTTAAAATGTACTCTTAAGAAGATTTATTCTGGTGAGAAGCATTACAAACGTTCAGCCCTAAGCTATGTTAACATAATGCATGAAGCATTATAGGACAATTGCCAGAAAATTTGCGTATAGGCCTGCAAGGCAT
>JAEOTV010000234.1 GCA_016839635.1 Promethearchaeota archaeon
TAATTTATTGAACTCAACTCAATGGAATTATACTCCTGATAACAATAATCAATGGGGTGATCTATGGAATCTCGAAGATCTTTCAATTTTCAGTAAAGATCAACAGTTACATCCTAAGAATATTGATAGTGGTGGAAGAGCAATTGAAGGGTTTTGTCGTCCACACTTTGTTCGATGTGCAGGAATACCATTAAAAATGGAATTTAATTATAAGGAGAAAACGTTTTATTTTGAGTTTGATGGAGATTCAACTATTTCTGCTCCTACAATTATTTATGTTCCAAAAATTCAATTTCCTGAAGGTTACAAAATTGAGATATCTGAAGGAGAATTGAAAAAAAATGAAGATGAGCAACTAATTTTCATCAATATAAGGAAAGATGGAATTCATAGTATCAAGATTGCTTGAAATCAATAAATTCCTTTTTCTATTTAAATTCTTTAAATTGAAATATAAATTTAAATAAAAAGCTTTTATATTTCAAGATATCATTAATTATATACGAAAATACAAATTTAATGAACATTCAAATTGGTAAAAATCCAATAATTAAATAAAAAAAGGAGTTTGGTTTGGTAAAGCATATTGGAATTGTAGGTTGTAGTGCAGAAGGAGCGGCTCTATGCTATAAAACAATTTGTATAGAAGCTCAAGATAAATTATTTAAATATAGGCATCCTGAAATAACAATGCACACACCACCTCTTGCTGATTATATGCAACATATATGGAATGGAAATTGGGAGGGTGTAGCAGAATTAATGCTTAATTCAACAAAGATTGTCGCAAAAGCAGGAGCTGATTTTGCTATTTGTCCAGATAATACTATACATCAAGCTTATAATTTGATGATATCTAAATCACCCATTCCATGGCTACATATTGCAGAAGTTGTAGGAGAAGAAGCTAAACAGAAAAAATATAAGCACTTAGGAATTTTAGGTACAAAATATCTCATGAATTCTCCAGTCTATCCAGAAGCACTTAAGAAATATAGAATAGCATATGAGATTCCTGTAGATTCTGATCAAGATAAAATTGATAAAGTAATTTTTGAAGAATTGGTAAATGGTTTATTTTCAGATGAATCTCGAAAAGAATTTAATAAAATCATTCAAAAATTAGCTAAAAATAATTGTGATGCTGTTGTTCTTGGATGTACAGAAATACCTTTGCTTGTAGACCCAAATGATTGTCCCTTACCGACTCTAGACTCTACTAGATTGCTAGCAAGAGCAGCAATTAAAAAAGCGTTAGAATAATTCAAAAAAATAGATATACTCCTTTAGCTTTTATCTTAAGTTTTATAAATCTATTTAATTTCTTCCATTTTAGCAGATCTTTTTCCTAGTAAAAAAAAACTTATCATAATTAGAGTTACACCAAAGATTAAATAAACAATAGAAAAAATGGATGGGGCAACCATAAAAAATACTAAAAAATATATAAAAATCGGTGATATTAATACTGGTACATTTTGGATAGGAATTAAATTGCTTGCCTGACCTACCCTATAAGCGTGTTGAATTGTGGTTAGACCAAAGATATTACTAAAAATCAAAATTATACCTGCTGTTATACACATTATAAGTTGAGGTATATTGAAATTTCCAGTAAAAACATCTGTTATAGTTCCTACAAATTGACTTACCCATAAATTAGAAAGTGCAAACATGAATCCAGATAAAATTGCAAGAAGGATACCTTTAAATCTATCATTTCTTTTCTGAAAAATGTGACATAATAGTGATAAGGACACTAAAATTACAGTATAAAGAGTCAATCGAATAACATACCCTATTTCGAGAAGATTAGTTTCAATAATTTCTATTGATAATTGACTTAAACTTAGCAATATTGTTCCTGTTATCATTAATAAAATGCCCAAAAATTCTTCTAATTTTAACCTCTCTCCTACGAGTTTTATAGATCCCAAAACTAATACTATTAATCCAAAGGACATGAGTCCCGGAATAAGTGCTGGACCAATAAAAGATTGAGCTGTTAAAAAAAAAATTGAACTAACTCCAAAACTTAAAAACACACCCAAGATCCATGTAGGTCTTTTAACTAAGCTTCTCATAAACTCTGGTTCTGCAGAAATTTCATTTACAGCCTTTTTTTGAAAAACAGATCCTAATTGAGTTATAACGCCTGCTAAGATAGCTAAAATAACACCTAACCAATAGAAAATATCTGCCATGATTAATTGGGAGTGATTAGAATTTTACTTTTCATTTGTAAAGTTATTATTTGCTTTAAAGAATCATCTTATTTTAAAATGATTTTTACAAGCAAAAATATTCAATGTGGGTAAACTAAAGAGGATAATTATTAATCTTTAAATTAATATTCATTTCCTATTCTCCTTGAATTTGCACATAGACTCTTCGATTTCGTGGTCCGTCATATTCAGCTAACATTATTCCCTGCCAAGTTCCTAGCATTAATCTACTATTATGGATTAAGATATCAACCGAATGCCCTGTTAATGAACATTTAATATGGGCATCAGAATTGCCTTCACCATGCTTGTAGGAGTATCCTAATCCTTCACCCTTCGGGATTAGTTTACATAAATAATTACTAATATCTTTAATAACTGAAGGATCTGCATTTTCATTAATGGTAACTCCTGCTGTAGTATGAGGTATAAATACTCGGCATACTCCTTGTTTTATATCATACTTTCTAACAATACTATCAATTTCATTAGTAATATCAATTAACACTTCCCGATCTGGAGTTTTAACTCTTAACTCATCAAACTTGATCATATGATCACTAGAATAATTAATTTTAAAATCCTTATAACAATTTCTCAATCATCAAAAGATCCATGTTTCCCCTTTCCTTGTGCAAATTCCTTGCTGCCTTCTAAGAATTCACCGCTTTCTAAAGTTTTTAAACCATATTTAAATTCTTTAAACATTGCACTTTCTATACTTAATCCAAATTGTTCATAAGTGGATAATCGATCATTTTTCATGCAACCTTTTGGGAATTTAGCTATTTCTCTCCCCAACTTTTCTGCTTCTCGTCTAGATTGACCATCTTCAACAATTCGATTTGCAAGCCCCCATGAATACGCCTCATCAGCAGTTATAGGACGTCCTGTAAGGATCATATCCAAGGCTCTACTTAAACCAATGAGTCGAGGTAAACGAACAGTTCCACCATCAATTAAAGGCACACCAAATCGTCGACAAAAAACACCAAATATCGCACTTTTCTCTACTACGCGTAAATCGCACCAAAGTGCTAATTCAAGACCTCCCGCAACAGCATATCCAGCTACTGCTGCAATGACTGGTTTTGATAATTTCATTCTTGTAGGACCCATAGGGCCATCACCATCTTTTTCAATTCGATTTTCATTGCCTTTCGCTATAGCTTTTAAATTAGCTCCTGAACAAAATGTTCCATTGGCACCATACAAAACTGCAATTTCAGCTTTATCGTCGTTTTCAAATTTTCGGAAAGCCTCAGTTAGTTCTTTAGCAGTTGGGCCATCTATAGCATTTTTAACCTCGGGATTATTTAGAATAATTGTATAAATAGGATATTCTATTTCTATAAGAACTGCCATGGAAAAACATAAATTTTTAGAAATAAAAAATTTAATGAATTTATTTTTAATACTTGATTATTAAATTGGATTACTTTTTTTAATAATACGGATTTTCTCAAATACTACCCCTACTTTAATATTGAATGACGATTCATTCAAGATTTTAATTTATTTGAAAAATTTCTTTCTACCTTGAAGATCTTTAATAAAAATCATATTAAATATACGCTTTATACTAATATTGGCGATTTGGTTAAACTTATATATGATGCAGATTATTCAACCAAATATCTATTAAGTCAAACATATATTACACTGAATAGATATTCATTTAATAAAATTTAAAGAAAAATTTAATAAAAAAAGGTTTGAAAAAATGGTTATAAAAACAAATATAACTGAAATGTTAGGTATTAAACATCCAATTGTTGCAGCACCAATGGGACCCTTTTATACAACAAATCTAACTATTGCAGTTTCAGAAGCAGGAGGATTAGGTGTTCTAAGCCATGTAACACTAAGTGAAGGAATTACCTTAAATCAAATTAAAGAAAGTATGAAAAAAGTAGTTGAGTATACTGATAAGCCTTTTGGGGTTAATATTCGAACAGCTGCATTGCAACCTGATGCAATTAAATTATGTAGGCAAATTCCAAGATTTATAATGGATAATCCTAAAATCAGAGATCAATGTACATACTTAATTACGAGTGCGGGATCTCCAAAAATTCTATACAATAAGTATTATAAAGCGCTAAAAGAAACTTCGAATATCAAAAATTTCCATGTAGTCCCTTCTTTAAAGTTAGCTAAAAAAGTGATAAAAGATGGTGTTGATGGACTAGTCGCAACCGGACACGAAGGCGGAGGGCATCAATCATATGAAAATGCAAGTACATTAGTTCTCTTACAGCAAATTAGACAAGAGCTCCCAGAGATTCCTATTATTGCTTGTGGAGGGTATGCTACAGGTGAAGGATTAGCTTCAGCTTTAGCTATGGGTGCAGGGGCAATAGCCATGGGAACGAGACTTATTGCCACAAAAGAATGCGAGTTTCATGATAATTATAAAAATGAAGTCAA
>JAEOTV010000070.1 GCA_016839635.1 Promethearchaeota archaeon
ATTTAAAAGTAAGTGACACCGATTTAGAGCCAGCATATCCTAGTAGTTAAGGAGGCGGCCTGCAGAGCCGTTGCTTTTAGCGTCGTGGGTGCAAATCCCACTGCTGGCTCCATCATCGTTTCCAAATCTAATAATTATAGACTTAAAATTAGAAAAAGTAAATTAATTTCTAAAAATTAAATAAATTAAAGCTTAGAAAATCTATTATCAAACAAAATCATTTTACTGAGAAGTTATGCCAAAAGCGCAGCTTGAAAAAATAAAATTAATTATCAAATTTTTAGACAAAACCAAAGTTGATAATTTTGACAAATTGACAACAATGGATAGTATATTAAATCTTCCTATTTCAGCTTTTAACTTTTTAAATGATGCCGATATAAATTTAATTGAAAAATATTTTGAAGTCAAAAATATAGGACAATTTTCATTACTAGATCCAGTAAGCCCCTTTAAAATTTTATATAAAGATCAGATTACTCAAAATAAAATTGAACAATTATTACTTACTGATTTAGAGATTGAAGAAAAAATAAAAAAAGCTATTGTTATAAGTAATATTTCTCATAAAATAAAAGAAGAATCAATATCATTCTCCAAAAAAGAGCAAAAAGTAATTGTTGTTGGTTTAAATAACGCAGGTAAGACTACAATATTAAGAAAATTTGGAGGAGAAATTGGTATAAAAGATCTTGCTAAATTACGTCCCACTAAAGGAGTTGAAAGGCAAGAAATAATAACTTCTGATTTAGTTTTATTATTATGGGATTTTGGAGGTCAACAAGAATATAGGGATAAATACCTTAGAGACCCTGATAAGTATTTTATAAACATCGATCTAATAATCTATGTAATCGATCTTCAAGATCCAGAAAAATATCTTGAAAGTATTGACTATTTCGAAAAAATTATTGATCTTATTGAAAAACTTGAGGAGGATCCTTATATTTTAATATTTATTCATAAATATGACCCAGATATAAAAGAAAATCCAGAAATATTATTGAATATAGAATATGTTAAAGATTTGGTCAAAAAAGTTTTTAGAGAAAGGAAACAGTTAGATTACGACATATATTTAAGTTCAATATATTCATTGTTAACTAAAGGTCCGAAATTTTCAAGGTATCTTAAAGAAACGATGAAAAAAACAGCAACATTGTCAGATCATAAGTTGGAGGGAATGGCTTCTATTTTGGAATCCACATTAAATGGTATAATTCGATTATCTGAATTTGTAATGACAGAGTTAAATAAATTGAATGCAAAAATTGATATGATTAAAGGAAAAAAACCTGTTCCAAAAGGTATATCCACTTCGCTACCCTCTCCAGAGTATTCTTCGACTCCTCCATTTACTCCTAGCCAAGGTGATCAAACCTTAAAACCGCTTCCAGATAGAAGAGGTAAAAATGCAAAAAAAGCAGTACTTGATGAATTAAAAGAACTCCTTGAAAAGAAAGGGAGACAATCTTAAGTCAACTAACTTATCTCTAATCTTTAGTTTATATCACCTATCAGTATATCCTACAAATCCAGCAAGCAATATCAGAATTCCCCCAACTACACTAGTATATACAATCATAACTATTCCTATAACAACACACATAATCCAATTTAAATCAATGAATTTATGAGGGACAATTACGCTTAAAATAATTACTGAAGCCAAAATAATTGATATTACTAATAATATTATCCGCACCGCTTCAACACTACTACCTCCCAATCCCAGAATTGCCTCAATTATTGCTATAATTGCACCTAGGATTGCTAATAATTTCATTAAATCTTCATTTTGCATATTTAACATCCATTTCTTTTATTATTCAAAAAGAATATAGTATTAGGACTATCACGATTTAGTCTATTTAATTTTTACCTACTTTTAAATAAAAACATAGAATTAATATTTTCCAAATATTATTACATGTGTTTTTAAGAAATAGAAAAAGAGACAGTGATCAAAAATATGCTAACAAGTGAACTTGTAGATGATGAAAAAATACGAGATATTATTAATACTGATTATGAGAATAATCAATTCGTAGATTTAATGCGAAATATTACAAAAGAAAGTATTAAATCAAACGCTTATTATAAGGAGATTTCTGATAGAGATAATCTTAAGTTGGATAATTTAAATAATATAGATGATTTAGCATTAATTCCTTACTTATCTTCTCCTCTTTTCAAAGAATCTGCAGGTATGTTTGAAAAACTTTTAAAAATTCCTCTAAAATCTCCTGAGTTTGAGTTATGGAATGTGTCTTCTTGCACTTCGGGAGACCCATCCTTAGTGGGGCGTTCTAAAGATGATATTGAACTACTGGCAAGTATGACTATTAAATGTATTTATGAATTTATTCCAATTCCTAAAAATGAATGGTTTAATACTATCTCATTTGATTTTGCACCTAATGTAACTTTCTTAAATAGGATTGCGATGAGATACACAAAAGTTAGACCTATAAAATTATATGGAAGTATTTTGCATGAAATTTCAACAAGGATGTCGAATCCGAAATTCTTAATTAAGTTCTTTATTCTTAAAGCGTTTAAGGAAATAATCAAAAAGCGGAGTCTTGTAGGTGCTTTTGGAATAAATACAAAATATGTTATTAACCAAGTGAGAAAAAATTCAGAAAAACCATTAGACAAACAGAAACATATCTCATTTGGAGGGAGCCTTCAATTAATAAATACTTTTATGAATAAAATTATGAAAGAAAATAATCTGAAGTTTGATTTACCCAATAGCGTTGTAAATGTTGGTGGTGGTGGATGGGATGGACATAAATCTCAATTAAAATATCCTCCAATAGATAAGAGTAAATTTATTTCAGATTGTTTAGAATCATTTGGTACTAGATCTGATAGAATCACTGATATGTATGGTTTTACCGAAACACCAATAACATTTGGTAGTCATTGGTCAGACAAACATCAAAATTTTATATTCCATTGTCCTTCTCAAGCAAGAATAATAATTAGAGATTTAAATAGCCTTAATCCTTTAAAAAAACCTGGTGATAGAGGTCTTCTGGAAGTTCTTACACCATTTGGCGTAGCTGCTTCTGTAAACCATGCCATAATTGTAGACGATTTAGTAGAAATAATATCGAAAAATAAATGTCCTGAGTGCGGATATGAAGGTGATACATTTATTGTTCATGGTAGGATTGAAAACAAAAAAGGACTCGGATGCTCATCAATATTAGAATGGATCTAATCACAAAGGCAATTTAAGAAAAATAAATATTTTTTCTTTATCTTTCTTCTCTTTAAAATGAATTAAAAAGAGTAAATTTAAAGTCTATTCATAATTTTTTTTTGAATTATTATGCGATATTGCTACATACAATTAACTTATTCTAAAGGATAATATAACCAGAGGTTTTTTTTGTCTTTATTAAATAATTATTCAAAATAATTTTTAATTCAAATGAAAAAAAATGTCTGAATGCCAAAATTTGGAGAATTGTAATTTCTTCAAAATGTTTGAAAATGATAAAAGTAAGCACTTAGCATTGAAAGGTTTTGTTTACATGTTTTGTAAGGGAAGAAAACAAGATCAATGTGTAAGGAAAAAAATAAGCCAAATTTTGGGAAGTCCAGAATTTGTACCTCCAAATATGCTGCCAAATGGATTCGCTATGGCTGGAACAAATAATTCTAACTGGAGTGAAAAAGTAACAAAGTTATTATAACAGTCTTGTTCTTCTTTTCTAATTTAATCTATATTAATTTTTTTTTTTCAAATAATAAGCAAAAATTGAAAGAATTTAGGTACCATTCATTACTTTCATTTTTGGAGTATAATAGTTACCTATTTCATAGTTATCGAAATTAATGCTATAATGGTTACGCCAATGATGTTTAACTTCAATAAGCATTGCTTCCATAACGCTATCCTTAACTTTTCCTTCAGCACATAAAGTGGTTCCTTTTGGTGTTGCGGTAATTTCACCATCCTTTACAACAATCTGACCATCTTTGATTGTATATGCTGCTAATGTAAACGCTTTTTCTATTTTTTGGCCATCCAGTTTTTTTGGATCTAAGTTATAAATAGCGATATCACCGATAGCTCCTAAGCCTAAATGACCTCTATCAGTCATTCCTAACGATTTAGCAGTTCCTGCTCTTGACATGATGCATATTTCATATAATGTTAGTTCACGATCGATATCTTTTAATTGTGTTTTTTCCGTGGCTTTCTTAGAACATTGATTTAGTAGTACATCGTCTCGAGATTTCTTGTCCATAAGCCATCGGATAATCTGTGGATAACTTGTGAATGGACCACCATTGGGGTGGTCGGTGGTGAGGAAAACCTGCCAAGGATTCTTGGTTAAGAGCATAAGTTCTAATCCAACTGCCCACTGTATTGCGTTTACAGCTACTTTAGGATTAAAGAAATACGGTACAATGCCAGAGCCAGATTCTCCTTCAACTTGTCCATTTATCCATTTAATACCTGGCTTTGCCCCCCAAGGAGAGGTTCCACCAATATGATGTAATGCAAATTCCCAGGGACCATCTGCAGTCATTGTTGTGGTAGCTGCTTTACCAAAAACAACTTGACCGGCATCAATAGTAACATGATCATGTGAATTCAAATATTCAGTAACATCTGCAGCACCTGACTCAAAATCGCCCCAATTTGTGCCTCCATAAGAATTAAACTGACAATGAGTTAGATGAAATGCTGATTTTCTCCCTGCTTTTGGTTTAATTTTATCAACAGTTTTAAATGTTTCAAGTGTATGTTCTTTATTCCCGGGGTGTCCTAAATTGTTGGCATGTACATGAATTGTATGGGGCAATTTTAAGATTTCATTGACTTTTGCTAGACTTTCTATAATTTCTCGAGGAGTAACATCAAAATGAAAGATATGGTCATCCAATGAATTTACATTTTTACCCCATGCCCAATTTTCGACTCCTCCCGGGTTTACAATCTTTACTGCATAACCCTTTACAGCTTTTAATATCCAAGCGATATAGGCCGCAAGTTTTTCATAATTCTTCTGTTTGACGTATTCCATTACGAACCAATTATTCCCGAACAATGGAAAGGCTGCCTTATCTATAATCGGAATATTTAGAAATTCTTCATGAGTATGTCGTGCTTTTAAAAGGGGCATTGCAGGTTCAACAACTGTTGTATAACCAAGTCTAGCATATCGATATCCTGTTACCCAAGTTGACGGCACTGACCAACCAGTTCCACTTCGTGTTAATTTAGTCTTTTTTTCATTAAATTCTTCAAGTTTATCATCGGGACGGAAAGCTCTTCCGGCATTTACTTTAGTTCCTGCAATATGAGAATGAATATCGACACCTCCTGGCAGAACAATCATTCCAGCGGCATCAATTACTTTTGCATCACCATTAACTTTCTCTACGATAATGCCATCTTTAATATAGATTTCTTTCTTTTCACCGTCAAGATTATTTAATGGGTCATAAACTAAACCGTTTTTGATTATTAAATCTTTCATTGTAAGTTTCCTTGGGTAATGTAGTGTACTTGATACGATTTTGTAATTAGAATCATATAGAATAATTCCAATATTTTAAAGAATCTATTATTTTTATAAAGATTTATTATAAATTTTAAACAAAATGAAAAAAATACGTATTTGGGTATATCTGACTATAATGTATAAATCTTTTATTAATGTTTAAACTTAAATAGTAGTTCTTTTTTTTTTAGTTTGTTTTAATTGAAAAGATAAAAGGGTTGTTAATACTTAAAATAATTTAGAATTTAGGCGTTTATTAGGAAATATCGGGTATTTCTATATGATAAAAATTTTTGTCGTGGATGACGATCAATCTCTTCAAAGACTTTATAGTTTAATATTAAAAGAAGCTGGTTTTGAGATTATTGAGACTGCTATAAACGGCAAAGATGCTATTGAAAAGTATAACAAATTAGATTTGAAGCCCGATATTATTCTAATGGACCATCGGATGCCAGTAAAAAATGGACTCGACACCATGACTGAGATTTTGAAAATAAACAAAAATGAAAAAATAATTTTCGCTAGTGCTGATATTAGTGTAAAAGAAAAGGCAAAGTCAATTGGAGCATGTGCTTTTCTTGATAAACCATTCAAAATGCAACAATTACTAATTATAATTCAGCAGATAGTAGATGATTTAATGATTAAACATTAAATTAATTTTCTGCTCTGAATGATCATTTTTTATATCAAAAAAAATCATTTTTAAAAATTTTAAGATTCAAATATATGGTATTACTTACATATTGTTTTAATTAATAATTCGCTATTAATCCAAATCTATTTATGTAACACGATCTTGTTAAAATTAGGTTAATATTATATATTTGTATTAATCTATTTAATAATAAAAAACTAAATTAAAAACAAATAAAAAAGTGTAAATTTATGGGTGCCGGAAAAATATTTTGTATTTTAGGAGGAATTGTAACACTCTTAGCAACGTTCTTGTTTTCGTTTATGCCAAGTGGTTATGGTATTGGATTTATTTTAAATATACCTACATGGTTCTCAACAGGAGATGTATTGATAATTATAATGACAATAGTATTTATCATCTTTCTCTTTGCAGGTATTTTTATTATATTAGGCATTAAGAGTCGAGCATTAGCTATAATAGGAGCTATTTTAGCAATTGCTGTAGGTGTCTATTGGATGTTATCCATCTCAGGAATTTTACCAATTGCTGTCTCTCAGTTCGTCATTATGTTCGCACACGTACCATTAGTTGACAATATTATACCAATAGATCTAATGCTAGGTCCTTATGGATTGGGAATATATCTCTTGGTTGGTGGCGGTGTCTTAGGTCTAATTGGTGGCATAATGGGCCCTGATAATTTTTAAATTAAAAAAAATTTTCTTTTTTTTTATATAATTAAGATTAAAAAATTTTTTTGAAAAGTATTATCTAAAAAAAAAAGAGAGATTTATACAAAATTAAAATATTTAAAAAAAAATCTCGTAATAAAATTTCATCTTAAAATTCTCTTGTAGTAAGTAGGGAAATACTACCACATGCTAAGCCATAAATTAAGCCAATACTAATTGATCCAGTAATTTGAGAAATAACTAAGGTAATCGGGGCTCCTAACATCATTAATTGAATGACTCCTCCTATTAGAACGACGGCTGCACAAATCATGACAGTTGTAAACCATCCAAAAAAAGCCTGAATTTTGTTTTCTCCAAATCGTCCTGATAGAAAGGCAGCTAAAATAGGTGCAACAATATATCCGATGAATAAAATCAAGCTCCCAAATGAAAATGGTCCTCCTATCAGCCAACCAGTAAACGTTGACGTCAATAGAAATGGAAATTGACCAGAAATAATCGGTCCGAAAAAAATACTCAATATATTTGAAGGTGATGCTGCTAGACTAGCAAAAAATGCTCCTAAAGTTCCACTTACTCCATAGCCTAAAAAGAAAAATCCAGCATTTAATCCAATGAAAGCCAGCATACTAAATCCAAATGCTTTTCCAAATCCCATATTTATAAACCTTTAATTTTAATTTTATTTATTAATTCAGGAATTTCAATTTGTAAATATTTTTTCTTAACATAATATATGATATAAATATTTAGAAAAAACTAGAGTTTTTAATAATCTCGTTTATTTTTTCAATCTCTTTTGGTTCATTTATATTTATAAAAGATTTTAGCTTAGAATCTAATGGTTGAATTGATTTCTCAATGGAAATATAGTTGATTTTCCAAGTTTTTTCTAATATATTAACCAATTTATAACTTCCACTTTTGATGTTTTTTTCAGTAGAAACTAAAGCCTTTTTTGTAGGGTAAATTGCTAATAAAGGCTCTAAAAGACCATTATGCCATTGAGGTATGCAACAATCATATTCTTTGGATTCCTCTATTAATAATTCAATTACATCTTTTTGAATTAAAGGATTATCACATGGTAGTACAAGTGTTTTTTCATATCGCAATGTATCTAACTCTTTAAATGCAGAATATAGACCAATCATGGGGGATTTTACATTTTTTTTATCTATAAGTGAATAATCGTCTATAATAAAAGCCATAACTTCATTAATATCAATTTTATCTAAATAATTTTGAACTTGTTCATTAGAATGAGCCACTAAAAAAATATCATGACCAAGTTGCTTTAATGTTTCAAGTTCATATGATATTAATGGTTTGCCAAAAATCTGATAGAGTCCTTTATCACTTCCGAAACGATTACTTTTACCACCGATTAAAATAGTAACAGCAAGATATTTAGATATATTTCTTATTTCTGACACTTTTTTCAATAAAATTTGTAATATCTTATTAGACTAATAATTAAAAATCATATATGATTTAAATTAATTGAAGATAATAAAACTGATTCTCTCAGACTACCGAATATCATGCTCATTAAAAAAAAAAGAAACCAAATGAGAGAAAAACCTCGAGAAAATTGCGCGATTTTTGGAGTAACTTGTGATGATCTTGGTTATTCTGTCTCAAAATTATTATATCAAGGTTTAATTGCCTTACAACACCGAGGTCAAGAATCTGCAGGGATATCTATTTTAAAAACAGGTGGAAAGATTTTCACTTATAAAAAAAGTGGATTAGTTTCGAAAGTTTTAGATGATAAAATAATCTCACAATATTGGGGTAATGTAGGAATAGGACATAATCGATATGCAACTACAGGTGCAGTAGGATATAAGTCAACTGATTATATGCAACCATTTCATTTTAAAAATAATGAAATTGAGTTTTCTATGGCTTTTAATGGGACTATCGCTAACTTTGATGAAATTAAAAAAAACATGGATAATATGGGTCGTGTTTTTATAACTGACACTGATACTGAAGTTATGGCACAATTAATTGGATCAATAGCATTAGGGACTGAAGATTGGCCAGAAATATTAAGAATGGCTAGTAGATTATTAAACGGTTCCTATTCTCTAATACTTATGACTGATAAAGGAGATATCTATGCATTAAGAGATCCTTTGGGTTTTAAACCGTTATGCATTGGTGAATTAAAGTCTCAACAAAGAAATTTATATTTTGTCTCATCTGAGTCATGTGCCATAGATGTTGTTGGAGGAAAACTTTTGAGAGATGTAAAACCAGGAGAGATTGTACATCTAAGTCATCAAAAGGATATTCATTCAGAAATGGTAATTAACTCAAACAGAACAGCAATA
>JAEOTV010000235.1 GCA_016839635.1 Promethearchaeota archaeon
AGCTAAAGGAATAAAAGCATCAAAAACGAGAGTTTATGAAGAAATAGCTAATTTAACAAGAATAGGTCTCATCAAACGAGTCTCTAATAGACCTCCTGTTTATACAACCATACAATCCCCAGGAAATTATGAGAAAATTGCCATGAAATTTTTTATGGATACTCGAGAGGATCTTTTAAGACGTTGGGCTGCTACTTATCCATTTCTACCAGAGGAATTTAAAACAACCAAATCACAAACTTCTAAATTATCAACAGGACCAATTGTTAATTTTAATCCCTATCCAGTTGTTGATATTTTTACAAGTGATAAAGAAGGATTAAAACGTTATATGTTACGAGTTTTTGAATCAAAAGAAGTCTTGGTCTCAAATACTTTAGTAGATACTGGGTTTTCAACAATGAATTTTCGTGATGTATTTGAGGAAGAAGAATTTTCTTCATTGTTTAATCTGCTAAAATCAAATAAAGAAAAACATGGTAAAATCACCTCAAGAGTTTTATCAACTTATATTACTGATGAGACTAAAGCAATTAAAAAATTAAACAAACTGCCACCATTGTATAAGCAGTTCTTTAATTTAATTGATTATGAGATTCGTCAACCAAAAGAAAAACTTTCAAGTTTTATAATTGGGGATGACAATCTGTTATATCCTGTAGGGATAGGTGGCATTATAACAAAAACTTATACTTACATCGAAATTCGTGATTCTGAAATAGTTGACAATGCTAAATTTGCTTTTGATAAAGCATGGGAAAATGCTGAAATTTTCTTGAAAATTGAAAATGGTAAGGTAAGTAAATAATAATTAATGGGGAGTATTCCTCCCCAGTTTTATATTGCCGAGGTTATGTTTAATCCTTCAAGTTGGGTGCATTTTAAAAAATACTTGAAGGAGACAAAAAAAGGTTAAAATTTAGCTATTTAATCACCACGAATTACTAAAATGCTTATCCAAAAATTTTCCATATCAGAAAAACTCTTAAATAATAATCAAGATTAGCATCAAAGACTCTTAATAGTCTATAAAAAAATACGGTGTAAAAAATGGCCGGTGAAACTGATAAAATAGTTATGATATTGGTCTGTTTCTTCCTTGGTGCTTTAGGTATCCACAGATTCCTAAAATCATATTGGATCTCAGGCATAGTTTGGTTATGTACTGGTGGTCTTTTTGGCATTGGATGGATAATCGACTTGATCTTTATCATAATTGACAAACCATTATTCTGGCAAAGTTAATTTTAGATGAATTTTTCATCTTCTTTTTTTTTCTTTTATTATACCAAATTACATTTTCAATAGATTCTTATAGTATCTATTTTTATCATAATATGGAATTTTCTTGGTATGCTTAGAAAGAGGTAAATCTAATGAGCGATGATGAAGAAAAGAAAAAATTGATTACAAAAATACTAATGTTTCTTCCATTTATAGGACTTAATGGAATCTATCGGATGTATAATGGTTACTGGATTACAGGAGTAATTTGGTTTTTATCTGGAGGATTATTCCTAATTGGATGGATTATGGATATGCTCTTCTATTTCAATGATCAAGAACTTCCATTTCAATCGTAAGAAAAAAATAAATATAATCTTAGTTAGAGCAAAAGTTATTAATTAACAATTAGATGTTAAAATAATCTTACCTTTGGAGGATAGATGATGACAAATTGGAGGCGATGTTGGGTCTTCGCCTTGGTTGATGCTACTTTCTAGTTGTTCTATCCAGATGTTAAAAGGTTTAATGAATTTTCTTAAAAATCAACTAAGTAAGACAGAGTTGAGATTTTTAACAAAGGATTTTGAAAGTATTAACCAAGATAAGTTAAGTGGGTATCCAGAACCAAATCTCTCTGGACTAGGAATTTTAAAAAAGAGCCTGTTTGCATATCATAAAACAAGCAAAAAAGCTTTTAATGTTAAAAGTTCGACAAAAGACAGAAAATTGAAGAAATCAATAAGACAATTCCTTCAATTGCTTGTTCAGTTTGATTGGCAATCAATATTAATTACAAATATAAGGACGGATAAGCGAAAATGAGCAAGAAAAGTGAAATTCAAAGACCACAACCAAAGTTGGAAAAACATTACAAAATAGCTGAAGTAGAAAAGCAAATGCAAGAATTATGGGCTTCAAAGGAACATTATGATGAAGTCTATAGTTTTAATTTCGAAGATAATGAAAAACCAATCTTTGGTATAGATACTCCACCACCATTTACAAGTGGAATATTACATATGGGGCACGCTTATTGGACATC
>JAEOTV010000236.1 GCA_016839635.1 Promethearchaeota archaeon
AAAGAGTTGACTATATAAAGGAGAAATTTAAGATATTTAAAGCTGATACAATAGCACTATTTTTAATCCTTACAAAACTGGTTGTTCAAATTATGAAAATTTGGCAGGAAGTAATTACTCCTCTTGCACCTGCAATAATCTTAGAGCAAGCAATAATTCAAGTACAAATATTATGGATTTTCTTTGCACTCTTTACATTTATTATTGGAATCTATACAATATTTAAACATAAAAAAGGCTCAAGTTCTTAAACCAGATATTATAGGATTTACTCTCAGTTAATATTTTTAGGAAATGTTTCCTAATAAAATATAATATTAATTAAATTGATTTAGATCCAAAAATAATGAGAACAGATCTTAGAAAATTACTAATTATTATTTTAAGTGTAGTAGGACTCGGGGCAATTATAACGATTATTACTATGATATTTGTAAATGCTGGTGCTGATGGAGGATGTGGATGAGGGGCTATTATTCCTCTTCCATTAATGAATTATCTTATAAACTTTTTAGCTAAGAATAGTTCTGAACATATCCTAATATACATTATATTTTTAATTTAGAAGCCCAAAGGAATGAATCTTGCTATGAAATGTTAGTAGCAAGCTGACCAACCTTGCAATGGTTAGGGGTTAAATTTTTGCTGGAAATTGAAAAAATTCAAAAAATGGAGTTTTTTTATTCTATCTATTATAATCTACTTATTTACATTCAAATTATAATAATAAATTTTAAAAAAACTGTATATTTAGTTCAATTATGACAACTACAAACCTAACTGTGAATGATAGAAAAATCCCTTTAAAAGATTTTATGCAAGAAATGTTAGCAAATATTATCCTCGGTTATTTGAAAACCACAAAGGGAGTACCTGAAAAGATAGAAAAAATTAAAATTGAAATTAATTTATAATTTTTCTTTTTTTTATATCCAAGCGAGATTTCATAAAAAAATATAGAACTTTTTTATATAAAAAGAACCAAGATAGTTTTAAAATCATTTTTTAAAAAAAAATTTAATTTAAGTGAAAGATATGGGAGAAGAAAAAAAAGTCAAAACAAGTCTTATTTTTTTCATAGGCTTAGCTTTCTTTACAACCGAATTAGCATGGAGTTTATACAATGCTAGAGTAAGTAGGCTTTTAGAAACTTATTTGATTTTTCTAGGTTTCGTGGGAATGTGGATGGCACTTGATAATCTTATTGGTGTGATTATCCAACCAATTATGGGTTCAGTCTCGGATAACACACGTACAAAATTAGGAAGAAGGATACCTTATATTATTATCGGAATCCCCTCTGCAGCTGTCTTTTTTGTCTTAATTCCAACCCAACAAAACTTAATTCAATTAATTATTTGGATGTTTTTCTTCGGTCTAGCTATGGGATTTTATCGGTCACAAGCAGTATCGTTAATGCCAGATTTTATAAAACCCGTAAATCGGAGTAAGGGTAACGCGATAATTAACATGATGGGTGGCCTTGGAGGAGTATTTGGCTATGGCTTAAGTTTAATAGCAGGCCTTATCACTTTACAAGGATCTTTTATTATAGCTGCTGTTTTAATGGTGGTTTCCCTATTTCTTTTAATATGGAAAGTCAAAGAAAGAGACTCTTATAGTTACCAAGCTTTACTCGAGAAAGAACAACTAGAGGGGAGAAAAATTAAAGGAGGTCCGGAAAAACCAGGCTTAATTGAAAGCTTAAAGGATATTCTTAAGGAAGGAGATAAAAGTACATTGATAATGGGATTTGCAATATTATTTTGGTTTGTGGCTTTTCAAGGATTAGCAGCTTTGCTTACCATTTATGGGGTTAATGTTTTACAACAGACAGATGATTTCTCAGGTTTTTTAGCTTTCTTTGTTGCTCTACCTATAATCATTTTTGCTTACCCATTTGCGATTATCGCGGGCAAAATTGGAAGGAGAAACGCGATTAAAATAGGATTAATAATAATGATTATATGTCTAATTATATTGTTCTTTATAGGATTTATGAGAGCTGCAGGATTAATACCTGCAATAATACTTTTAGTTTTTACCGGCATAGGTTGGTCTTTTGTAAATGTCAATTCAATTGTAATAATATGGGAATTAGCACCTTCTAGTGAAAAAATAGGAACATATACAGGAATTTATTATTTCTTTAGCTTTTTAGCTGCCATTTTTGGGCCATATATATTAGGAGGATTAACAGATCTCTTTAATAATCCTTTAATCAGCCCACCTTATACTTTGGTTTTAAATGGAGCAATCTTTTTAATAATTGCATTAGTTCTTATGTTTTTTGTCAAGCGCGGAGAGCCAGAACTAACAGAAGAAGAAAAGCTTGCTAGAAAAAAGGCAATTCAAGAATTATAGGATTTCAAATTTATTTTTTTTAATATTTTTATTCTTTCTTTTTTTTTATTATATAATATCCTCTTGTATAAAGAATTATGAAATTAGAACCAGAGTGCATTGGATGCCTTTTTAATCAAATGCTAAAAGCATTTAGATTACTCCAGCCAGATTTTTCCAGAGAAATCATTATTGAAGCTCAGAAAGCACTTCTGGGATATCTTATAGATTTCGACATAAACCAAAAAGCAGCTCCTTTTCTTGGAAAAATTACATACAATATAATCTCAGAACTTTTAAAAATTAAAGATCCATATCATGACCTAAAAATGCAATCTAATAATCTGGTTCTAGAGTTTTTTGATGAGATTATGGAAATTATTTATAATGCTGAAAATCCATTATTTAAAGCTGTTTTAGCTTCAGCTCTAGGAAATACAATCGATTTTGCTAGTCAACACGAAATGGACGTTATATCAGATCTTAAAAACTTCGCAATTGAAAATTTAGTAATAAATGATTACGTAAAATTTCAAAAATCACTTGAAAAGGCAACACATTTGTTAATCATTGGTGATAATGCGGGAGAAATAGTCTTCGATAAAATTTTAATTATAGTACTTAAAAAATATTACCCCGATTTAGAAATTGTCTATTCTGTGAGATCTGCTCCAATTATCAATGATGCCACCCTTGAAGATGCCAAATTTATTAATTTAACAGAGTTAGTACACGTAATTGAGTCAAATGATGCTCCAGGTGTAATCCTAGATGAAGCCACAGATGAATTTAAAAAGCATTTTTTTAAAAATAATGGTGTAGTCTTATCCAAAGGTCAAGGGAATTTTGAGAGTCTTTACGGGATCGAAATTCCTCAAAAACAAATTTATTATTTATTAAAGGCAAAATGTAACTTAATGGAAAGAATCTTTGGAGTAAAAATTGGAGATTTAATTTTCAAAAAAAAGAATGAAGATTTTTAGTGAATAGAATCAGTTCTCAATTTTTTAATAGCATCTGTAAAGAATCCAAAATCACCAATTTCAAGATGTTTTTGCGATTCCTTAATTCTATTGAAAAATTCTTCTATTTGTGTAAATAAAATGTTTTTAAAAGATTTAAATTGACTTACCTCATTACAATCTTCATCAATCTCCCTACGATATAACGAATAGAACATATCTAGTGATTTTTCAGCTTCTTCTCTTATATTATGTTTTACAAATTCTTTATCAAGAATTGCAACGAAGATTAAATTATATTTATAGACAATAATCATTTCTACGTCGAGTCCTTTAATATTAATCTCTTCGATACTTCCTAGGTTTTCGCCGAATAAACCTAAAGCACCTACAAAAGAAGATAACAAAACGGGATTAATCTTTGTATCCAATATAAGATCAAGAAGATATTCCCCACTTTCCTTACAAATAACTATTCCTTTTAGTAACTTAAAATCCTCAGAAATAATAATCCCTGTTATTATTATTAGTTCTTAAATAATTAAAGTCTATTTATGTTAATAAAAGAATCTAATTTATATTTTTAATAATAGGATATATTATCTGGAAAATAGGATTATAGTCTGATTATCAATTTTATACAGTTTCATAGATTCGTAGCGGTGTCACATACAAAAAAAATTTAATGTCTATAATATCTCGCATTTCTAGATAATATTATATACTATTTCATAAATAATACATTAGTTAAATACAACTATTCTTAAGAGTTTTATGTTATTATTACAAGAAAATTGAAAAATACTATTTTTCTAATAATTCTCTTATTTTTTTTACTGTTTCTTTAAAAGCTTTCGCAGATTTACTCTCAGGGTACTTTATAATGAAAGGTAAACCTTGATCACCTTGTTGGCTAACTTCGATTTCGAATGGGATTTTTCCGAGCATTGATACATTAAAATCTATACTAGCTTTTTCAGCACCACCAGGAGGGTATAAATCAATATATTCTCCGCAATGTGGACAATTAAAACCGGACATATTTTCTATTATACCAAGGATTTTTCTTTCCATCACCATAGCCATTTTAATTGTCTTTCTAGCATCCATAAGAGCGACTTCTTGAGGTGTCGTCACAATGACAACATTCTCATCAGGTATTAATTGTAAAATATCTAAAGTTTCATCAGAAGTCCCTGGAGGTAAATCGCATATTAGATAATCGAGTTCACCCCATTCAGCATCTCCTAAAAACTGCCTTACAGCACTCATCTTCATAGGGCCACGCCAGATAACAGGTTCATCCGGAGAGAGCGTTAAAAATGCCATACTCATAACTTTAAGTTTTAGAGGTCCATCTATAGGATAAAACTTTTTAGCTTCGGCATCAACTCTAGGTTTTAACTCTGAACTAATACCTAGCATTTTTATGACATTTGGTCCAGTAATATCTACATCAAGAATTCCAACTCTCAATCCTACACTAGCTAAACTCCTAGCAAGGTTAATCGCTACTGTAGTTTTGCCGACTCCACCTTTTCCAGAAATTATAACAATTTTGTGCTTAATCTTCTCCATATTCATTTTAATATTTTTAGTCCTTTCATCTAACATCATTTCTTTTAAATTAATATCATGTACTTCTTCTTCTGCCATCTTATTTAATCACTTTAATTTTCTGGTTATATCTTCAATTAATTGACTCTTAAATTATCAATGAAATAAAGTCCTTTAACTTTATCGCTAATAATTTATGAAAATTTCATTGTTTTATATTAATATTTTTAATTTCTATAATGTGTTATTTATATTAAATAAACTAAAGAAATTAATAAATCTCAAAATATTATTCTTTACTCGAAAGCGAAGAATAATTTAATATTGAAGGTGGTGTTGAATTCCAGTAAGTAATTTCATGGATTTATATAAATTTTTACCTAAAACAAATTGTAAAAAATGTGGGAAACCAACTTGCATGGCTTTCGCATTAGATTTATTACAAGGTAAAGTAAAAGTTGATGATTGCACCCCTCTTTTAGAACCTAAATATAAAAAAGATTATGATAAATTAAAGGACTTATTAGGAGCTGAGGAGGGTAAGGAAAAAGAACTTAAAATAGATGTAGATACTGATTTATGTGATGGTTGCGGCATATGTGTAACAATATGTCCTGTCAACGCTAGGTATTGTCCTCCAACCTTAAGCGGAAAAGCTCCAGATTATCCACCTGAAAAACATCAATTATTCCAAGTTAAAAATGGGAAATGTGAATTATTAGCTATAAATTATTGTCGAAGAATTGAAGCTGAAGGAAGAGAAAGAGAATGTCGAGTCTGTGAGACATATTGTCCTCGTGAAGCTGTTAAGATTGATTATGTATAATTTTAATTTTGAATGAGAATATTTTTGTTGAAGTGTAAAGAATAATGGGTAGTGAACGTGTTACATGTTCGGGATGTTCGTTATTATGTGATGATATTATCATTAGCAGTGATGGATTATATATTGATGAAGTTTTAGGAGCATGTTTGAAAGGAAAAGAGAAATTTGATCAAGTAATAGCCAAAAATAGAATTATTAATCCTCAAATTAGAAAGAGTGGAAAATTAGAGAACGCAACATTTAATGAAGCATTAGATAAAGCTGTTAAAATTATTAAGAAATCTTCGAAACCTCTCTTATATGGATTTTCAACTGTAAGTTGCGAAGCTCAATTAAAAGGAATTGAGTTGGCAGAACTAATCAATGGGTTTATAGATTCTAATTCAATAATCTGTCAAGGAAAAGTTTTAAATAAAGTAAAAGAAACCGGGATTACCTTGACATCAATTACAGAAATTATTAATAAAGCAGATTTATTAATTTTATGGGGGGCTAATGCTGCGGAATCAATTCCACGTTTATTGAACAAGGTTCTTTTTTCTCGGGGTAAGTTTAGAATGACTGGAAGAGAAATTAAGACATTAGTTGTCATAGATCCGGTAAAAACTGCTTCATTTGGAGTAATGGGCGTAAGAGATATAGCACTCCAGATTAAAAGTGGTAAAGATATTGATTTAATTCGTGTTTTAAAAGAAGAATGCTGTAAAGCAGACAGTATTCCCGATACTGGCGTAGCAGGTATAGATAAAGATGATCTTAAAAGATTATTACTTCATTTAACTGGTGCTGAGAATGGTGTTATTTTCATAGGTCAAGGAGTTTTAAGACCTCAATCTGGAGATGATGTTATTAAGGAATTGCTTGAGTTAGTACAGTTAGTAAATGTAAAGCAACAAAAAGGGCGTGTGTCTATAACAATGCTAGGAGGTCATTATAATATGGCAGGATTTGACCATATAGCACTCTCAACTTTCGGGAAAAATCACAGCTTACAATTCTCAAACAATCAATCAGTTGAAACCTCTGAAACAATTGTTTCAAAAATAGAAAAGGAAGATTTTGATTGTAGTATAATTGTAGGAACCGATCCAATTTCACATTTACCCTCTATTTTAAGTAAAAAGTTATTGAAAAAACCTTTAATTATTATTGATAATAAACAATCTGCTTCATCTAATGTTGCAGACGTTGTCTTTCCATCAGCCATAACTGGTATTGAATGTGGAGGATTAGCATATCGAATAGATCATATCCCAATTCAGTTAAAAAAAATATTAAATCCTCCAAATAATATTCCTACTGATGAGGAAATTCTAAACAATATTATTGTATCATTAAAGGAGGCTTGAAAACATGGAATTGATAGCTAATACCATAAGAATGGTAGATAATGATCAAGCTAGGGAGTATACTTTCGGAGACAACAATTCTCTTAAAGAAAAATTAGGTATTGGATTCATTAATCCTGAAGATTTCAAAAAATTAGACCTCAAATCAAGTTTAAATCTTAGATTAATAAATAATTTTGGAAGCGTTGTTATAAAGCCAAAAGAGGATAAAAATGTTCCAGTAGGAACAATTAATATACCTGTATCTATATGGGCAAATCAAATAACTGGAATCGAAAATAATGAATTGATATTTAAGAATATTGAGGTTTCTATAGAAGTAACTTCAGATCCAGTTTTAGGGCTAAAAGATATACTAAATTCAATTAATGAATGAATAAAGCAGGAAGTTTAGAAATGGATAAATTAATTATCAAAAACGGCTTAGTGTTCGATCCTATCAACAAAATTGATAATGAAATTAAAGATATATTGATAGAATCAGGTAAAATTATAGAAAAATTTAGTAATCAAAAGGATATAAAAGAAATTAATGCAAAAGGAAAAACTGTCATACCTGCAGCATTAGATATACATACTCATTTAGCATCACAGCAGGTTAATTGGGCTCGATTACTAGGTACAAATCATAATTTATTTAAAGAAATTTGGAATGGTTTAACTTTAAATAATATCGCTAAAGCCTACATTTCTAATGGATATACTTTTATTCTTGAAGCTAATGTATTCCCATCTCTAGCGAAGCAAACAATATTTAACTTTTTACAAATACCAGTACTCGATAAAGCAATGTTGTTAAATGTCAGTAATTTCTGGCCTCTAGAACTTGAATTTCAGAGAGGAAAAATTGATGAGATGGCAATCTTTTTATCAGATCTTTTATCAAAAACATATGGTTTTGGTTTTAAAGCCTATAATCCTTTTGAAAATGAAGCATGGAATTTGAGAGAATTAAAAGACACCATTTCTCAGACTGGAAGATTATACAATTTTTCAGCTTCAGATGTATATGAAAATCTAGTTAAATGTAATGAAAAATTAGGTTTACCTCACTCAATTCATGCTCATATAGAGGGATATGAAACTGAGATAGGTAAAAAAAATCTTTTAGATATATTAGATAAGTTAAATTCTTTAAAACTTGAAGCTCATCAAAGAAATGATTCAAAAGTAAAACGGAACCAAATTTTCCATATTGCACATGCTAATACATATGCACCCGATGGAGAAAATAAGGAACTCATTGATTTTTTAAATGAAAACCAATGTTTTGATATTGATTTAGCATTTATAGGTTTCAATCAAGTAAATCCTTTAATAACTTCGGACAGAAGACTAATAAGTTCTATGTTAACGGAAGATATATTAAATAATCCTCATAAATTGATTACTTCTGCTATAGAATTTGAAGGAGATTTTTTTGTTTCTATGCGGAATTTCAATAAAAATAATTACTTTGATTGCATCTTGTGGGCTAATGCTCTTGACTTGGCTTTAAATGTTAATAATAAATTCCAATTAAGTTTTACCTTAAATTTTCCTAATTTCGCCAATATTACAGATATTCCTGAAATTGTAACGTGGTTAATGAGCACTGAAGCTCGATATAATTTTATGAAAGATATGAATAAAGAGTTCCTCAATAATAATTCTTTAATTAATAATAGTAAAATACTCAGTTTTTCAGATTTTGTATGTTTAACGAGAGTAAGCCCCGCAAAGTCTCTTGGATTAGGAACTATTAAAGGAAATCTTGGTGAAGGAGCTGATGGAGATCTTAATATCTTAGATATTGATCTAAATCAAGTTAATATTTCAAAGGATTATCAAAAAATAAAGGATGCTTTATCAGAAATAGATTATGTTATTAAAGCAGGAAAAGTAGTTAAAAAGGAACAGGATATTAATTTCGATATAGACGGTTCAATTTTCTGGTCTAATGGTAAAATTGAAAAAAATGAGTTTATTATTAGAAAAAAGAAAGAATTTTACCAAAAATATTCATCAATGTTTTATAACTCGCTCAAAATATCAATAGATGAGAAATTTTTAAGAAAAATTGAATAAACTGACTTATTTGTCATTTTGCAGATATATCAAAAAGTTTATAATTATTTTTTCAAATATTTTCATACATTCGAAAAAATTGATTTTCAGAATTAGTAATCCAATTTGACAATTATGAGTGTAACCTCTAATAACAAAAAAAAATGTCCTCAATGTGGTAAAGTAAATATACCCGAGGATAAATTCTGCACTGATTGTGGATTCGAACTTAAAGAATATAGTCCTGAAGACTTTGTCATTATAGAACATCTGAAAGGATCTTTATATGGTAGTATAGCTTGTTTGAGTATCTTTATAGCATTCATGATATTAGTAACAGTAGCTATTGCTTCTCAATATCTTGCTCAAGCCATAATCCCTCTAATAATCATATGGCCTATTGTAATAGGATTTATGTTCTGGGCATCAATGTATTTACGAGGACTTTCTAAAATCCGAAAATTCATTATCACAGGTAAATATCTTGAAATTATTGTTCCACATAAACCTTATTTTAGAGTAAATTGGTCTGAGTTTGACTCAATCGAAGTTCAAAAGCGATCTCATCAGACATGGGCTGCTTTACCAGGAAAAGTCATAATAGGGCCAAGATTTATCTACTTTAAATTAATCTTTAAGGGTGTAAATTTTGCCCAAAGCTATGAATTTGAATCGGGAAAAGATTTTAAAAGAAGTTCTCGGAAGAAAATACTTATTGCCTTAGAGGAATATTCCCAAAAGATGAATAAAGAGTATAATGGGCCAACAAAAAAATAATTTATATAAAATCTTTTTTTTTTATAACTCCTTTTAAGAGTGTTTTAAATGTTTTAATCCATTATTCAATCAAAAAATTAAAAAAAAAAGTTTAAATAATAATAGGAGAGGATGAGTGTTAGTTATCATCCTCTAAAATAACAGTTATTAGTGTTAATTCTTTTAAAAGAGCTGTTACTGTTTGAGTATGTTCTAACAGCTCATAAGTTACTTCTAATGTATATTCTCCACTTGGAATATCGAAGAAAAAGAAGAGTCCATCTGCATCTGTAGTGAATGTTAAATCGATATCATCATTATTATATAATCTTGCTAAAGCCCCTTCAATGGGATTTCCGTTTGCATCTATGACATATCCTGCGATAGCAGTCACTTTTTTCTGATGGGCGATTAAGCTTGCCGATGAATCATATATTCCACTAAGTCCATGCTCTGGATCCAAAGAAGTAATGGATTCTCCAACTATTATTGCATTAAATTGATAATTTTTCATGAAAATATCATTAAGTGATGTATGCGTTGTTTTTTTAAGTCCATAATCTAAGTGGATTGCGACATAGAGGTTTGATCCAATTATTCAATCTAAACATTAAATGATTATGAAAATCTGGTTGTTATCTGTTGAAATTTTTGCTCATTTAAAGTAAGATATTCTCTATGATTCAATTTAGTTCGATTCAATAGATTAAAGTCATCAATTTCATTTATATATCTATTTACAGTATTATAGTGCATATTAAGTTCCCTTGAGATTTGATTCTTAGTGCAACCGTTTTTGTTTTCCACTAAAAACTCAATTATTCTTCTACATTTTTCTTTATTAATTGTCATGTATAGATAATCATTTTCATTGCTTGATAAGTAATCAAAATAGCAAATTTGACCAGTTATATTTCGTTCTCGTATTAAATTAAATGCCTGTAACTTGGACAAATGCCAATTTATAACATATGGACATAGATTCAATACTTTTGCTATCTTATTCTTATAAATTCCTGGATATTGTTTAATGATTTTAAAAATTTGTTCTCTATTTGAATTCAGCAAAATTATTCTACGGGTTAATTTCGATCCTTCCATAATAAGGTTCTTTTTTAATAAGCTATCAATAACTCTGTTGATTCCATCAGTATTCAAGTTATTATTTGCCCTTGACTTAATGTGAAACAGAACCTTATCTTTATTAAAAATCCTATTCTCATTTAGGAATTCTTCAATTAAATTAAATACTTTCACTTCATCTTCAGTTACATGTACACCGTCAATTTCTAGCTGAGTCGCTTTTTTATGTTCTTTACTTGTTGCGACAAACTTAATTAATAACAGAAATCCAGATGAGTATAAACAATTAATTGAAATTAAATATATAATTTCTTTGCTTTTTTTCAAGAAATATTCAATAAAAATGGAAATCTTTGACTTTTGAAGGTTTTCTTTAGAATGAATTGAAATTCCATCATCTAAAGAATCAAATACTAAGATATCTTCTACAATATAATCAATAATGCAATGTTGATTATTCTCATTTTCTGTTATTTCTAATCTATTAGAATTAATATAAAATAAGACTGAAAAAACAGAATAAAGAATTAGAATGCTGATGATGAGATCTGCTTTTCGGTTTTTTTTCATACTAGGATTCCTATTTTATTTTAATTAAAATGAGTTTTAAAATAAACATTTAATAGCATTTTTAAAGATGTTTATAATTTTATCTTTTTGTCAGGAAAACATAATGATTTTAGAAATTATTAATAACTTTGTTCACAATCAATTTACGCCTCCTTATAAAGCCATCAATCTATAAAGTGAATACTATATAGAATGTTCAATAATTCCTTCAGTTTTTGTATTTATTGATTTAAATAAGACTTTATATATCGTAACGATAAAAAGATGTGGACTTGCATCTAATTTGAACTCGTGAGATTGAAACATTATGCAGAAACAAGAGAAACCAAAAAAAACCAATATAAAAGTTGAAATATCAGGATCTGAGACAATATTAGAAAAAATAAAAAAGAAAACTCCCTGGGTATTTGGAACATGGATAAGGAAGCCAAAGAGAATAATTCCTAAATTAAATGTGCGAAAACTCAGTTTACCTTTACCACCAAAATCATTAAGTTTTATAACTGTTTTTATAATTTTATTTCTTCTTCAAACAGGTATTTTTTATTTAATTCTTAGAGAGCCTCCTGCATTGGGAGCTGATTCGAATAATAAACCTGTTTTTATCTGGCCTGAAAACGTTAATGAAGCATTTATAATTGAAAGCATTGTTGCTTCAATTTTGATATTTTTGGTATCAATTGGATTTTTTCTACTTTATCAGTCCTCAAAATATGTATATGATAAAAGAATGGCAAATATGATAATGATAATAGCAACTTTTATGATATTTATAGGTTTTTTTATACTTCAGCTTATGTTAAGAGCAAAAACACCAAAACCATTTATTAAAACTTAATTTAAAAAGAATTTTGGGATTTAAATTACCTTTTAATTTAATCCTTTTAACATCTGGACTGTTGTATACATATTTTTACCACCTTTTCGAAGATATTCCATTGCTTCTTCGATACCTTCAACAGTTAAATCAAACATTGGTATGATGCTTGAAATTATCTTCCGGGTCCAAAGTTAATAAACTGGGAGGCTACAAGACCGAATTTAAGGTGTTCTTGGTTTTCAGTAAATAACGGATACCAATGATAAGTACACATAATCCCACTCCAGCAATACCAAATGTCATCACTCCGTAATTATTTAACCAATTCATCCAATAGTCTTCTGGACTAATTGGAACACTAAATCCAATTGAACCAGCATAATTAAATAGAATTGACATAATAGGATTAAAAACTAATAAGTAAATTCCAATAATTATTAATAAAGTTCCTAAAAAACGCATTTTCATAATGGATATAATCGTCCTATTGTAGATTGGTGATCATTTATCTATCTTTTTATCTAATATTTAACATTTTCGTATGAAAAATGAGATATTCTCTATTTGTAAAATCATATAATATTAGAAGGGAAGAAATTGCTTCAACAAATCAAAAACGTAGTTTAATAATTTAATCCCTTAAGCATTTGAACAGTTGTATAAATATTTTTACCGCCTTTTCGAAGAAAATCCATTGCTTCTTCAATTCCTTCAACAGTTAAATCAAACATTGGGATGATACTGGAAATAATCTTCCGAGTCCATGGCGCCCATTCGGGTCTTATAAGTTCGGGGTTTAACCATACAATATTGTTTTTAAAATGATTAGCGAGCTCTTTGATGTAATATATTCCAGGGAATTCATTTCGATGATAATAGTATATCGAACCATACTTCTCTGTAAGTTCCCAGCTAGCCATTGCTGCATCTCCCACAAGTACTACTTTATACTTAGTATCATATTTTTTTAAAAACTCATTAAAGGCAATTGATTCATCTGGATTCCTACGAGCATTCAAATAAAGTGATTCATAGATACAGTTATGGAAATAGTAATGTTTAAATTCGCGCCAGTGTGACATATTATTAGCCGCTGAGAAAAGAAGATTGACCAAATGAGCATAGGGTGTCATACTTCCTCCAACGTCCATTAAAAGAACCATTCTTACATTGTTTTTCCTTTTTTTATCAAATACGATTTCGATATCTCCACAATTCTTTGCCGTTTTGTCGATCGTCTTATCCAAGTCTAATTCATCTTTTTTTCCTATTTCTTCAAGTTTTTTGAGTCGTTTTAAAGCAACTTTAATCTGCCTTGTATCGAGAACGATATCTTTTCGGTAATCCTTAAAAATTCTTTTTTGTGCAATTTGCATAGCCATCCGCATACCAGAGGAACCTCCAACTCTCATTCCCGACGGATTTTGGCCTCCGTGACCAAACGCTGATGATCCTTGAGTACCAATCCAATGGTCACCTCCATTATGTTCTTCATCTTGCATTTGCATTAATTCTTCGAATCTTTTTTGCATTTCTTCAAGGTCAAATAATTGACTCATCATTTCCTGAAAATTGCCACCCGCCTCAGACAAATCAAAATTTTTCTCTAACCATTTCCAAATTTCATCTTTTATTTCATTTGGGGCATTTATTAATGCAATATCACCATATTTTTCCTTATATTTTTCCAAAATATCTTCGAGGAATTCTTCTAAGTTTTCAATATTAATATATTGTTGGTATTCGCGGAGGATTAGTTGTAGACCCTCTATAAGCTCAGGAAGAGTAATATCTTTATTGAGCCAATCCCAAATTTCTTGTTTAATATCTTCTGGGAATTTTAACATTGCTTCTTTGAAAAAATTTGCGAATGCAATGTCATAAATATCAAAATGGTGCTCATTTTTACATAATATTGAGCGTGAGGTATAGTAAAACTCGACCATGTTATGGATAAGACCTTTATTGAGGGCTTCCATTAAAGTCATATATTCAGTAATGCTTATTGGTAAACGCTCTTTTAAGTAATAGAAATATTCTACAAACATTGAATAGATTTTTCAATTATATTCTCTATTGATTAAAATAAGTTAAACATTGAATTTAGGTTTATGCTTATTTATGATTAGTCTCCTCATACCACAGCCTGATGAGATCATGATTTTTAATATATCTTAGACAAAAGAGAGATATTATTAAGGTTATCAATGTTTCCAAAAACCATAAAAGGTTATATAAAGTAAGGTTAGCTTCAAATGTGAACGGTCCAACTGTAATTATACCATAATCCACGAAAGAATAATATAAAAAGTCGAAATTCGGTCCAACGAACCATGGGAACAACAGGGATATATATTTGTGAGCAGGAAAATCAAGTAAAACATGAGTAATTCCCCCAATCAAAGCAGAATATGCTATTATTGTCCAGGATTTTCTTGAATATTGTTTTTTTCTTAAATGATCCCATTGATCGATACCAAAATATCTCAGGGGTGCATAAAATTTACTTTTCTTAATAGCTATTCGTGCGCAAAAGGGTCCAAAATACCTAGCGAAGATAAAAGTAGCGAGAATTGTAATCGGAGTTGTCCATAAAAACTGTCCTATGAGGCTATGTGTGAACACATAAAAATTTATATTTAAAAAAAAATCTAATATAAAGTTAAAATCGGGAATAAGAGCCCCTAAACATAATGCTGTCCCATCAAATATTTTAGGAAACTTAATTTTCAATATTAATCCAGGAGCTTGATGTGAAAAAATAGATAAGGGCATTTTATTCTATAAGAAAAAAAAATTTGTATTAATTTATTATTTAAGAATATAGATTAGTTTTTATTAAACATTCAATTTTGGATTATTTTTATTCAGATCCTCAAACCATATTATAATAAAATTGTCCTAAAGACTTGAAAAAAGAATAAATCCCCAGTTGATAATTCCCCCAATTAATAAAGCAATAGCGATTTCCATAGCAGAAATTTTTAGAGCATATTTCCAATTTGTTTGTTTTGCAATAATGATTATAGTCGCGAAACAGGGAATATAAAGCATAGTAACTAAACTAAATACAATCATCTGAATAGGAGTTAAAAGTTCCAAAAGAGTTAATCCTATGTTTTCAGCAAAAAGAGCAAGAAGAACTAGCGTTAATTCTTTACGCAAAATTCCATATATTAAAAAAATACCAATAGTAGCTGGTAATCCAAGCCAAAATACTGATATTGGATACAATACTAGATTTAGCGGCTCTAAAGCGTTGAAAATTAATAAAACTTCCAGAAAAATTCCTAAAAGTATTATAATTGGTAGTGCTCTAAACACAAATTCTTTGGTTCTTAACCAAGTCTGTTTTGCGATAACACTATAATTTGGCATTCGGTATTCATGCATTTCCATAATTAATTCTATACAAGTTCCGGGCATTGATTTATTCAGAATTCTTCCTATAATTAGTATTACTGAAAAATTAATCACAAACAGAAACACTACCCATCCGAAACCTAAATATCGCCCTACAAGACCCATAACCACAGTCATTGTAGCTGCACACGGTATAAGTGAAGTTAAAACAATTGAAATCCTTTTTTCTCGTTCAGTTTCCATTATTCTACATCCAGCACAAGCAGGTACATTGCAACCAAACCCTAAGATCATTGGTATAATTGTTTTCCCATGAACACCAAGGAAGTGCATGATTCTATCCATTAAAAAGGCTGCACGTGGTAAATATCCCGAATCTTGTAAAATCTCAATTATTAGAAAAAATGGGATTACGTAAACCAAAACACCCCCTAGGGCTCCAATTAATCCTCCCATCCCTCCATCCCAAAAGATTTTAACTCCCAGTGAGTTTTCTCCAAATAGTGAATATATCCCATTACTCCATATTCCATACAAATTATCTAATAAACCCCCAAAAAAATTTCCTATTGAAAATGTGAAAATATAGATACCTATAATCGCAAGAATTAAAATAACATAGCCCCAAACAGAGTGAGTTGTAAGATGATCAAGTGTATCAGCTATAGAGTTTTTCTTAGCTTGCTTTCCAAATTTTACTATTAGGACTTGTTGTGTTATTTTAGTAATTTTGTTGTAAATTTCTGAAGAAATTATGGTACTAATATCTTCCCCATGAATCTCTTCTAGCTCATTTCGTACATTTTTAGCTTTTTGAATTATTTTGGAGGATATCTCTTGATTAGCAAATAATTTTTTTATCTCTTCGTCATTTTCTAAAAGTTTTATTGCTAAAAATCTTGATGGATAATGAGAATTATCAATAAGATGTTTCTCATCTCTAATGGTATCAATGATTTCACTAATTTTTGTCTCAACTTCTTTTCCAAAGGAAAGGATGGCGGATAAATCGGGAAAAATAAATTCCTTTTTTGATACTGCTTCTATTGTCGCTTTTTTATGAATATGGTCTTTTCGATAATATCTTTGAGAATGATGTTTAGATCTTTCAGCTTTACTTCTACCATGATGTAAATGTGGATGTTGATATACTACCATTTCTATTGCCTCTTCCAGAAGTTGATGAACTCCAACACCGTGAATAGCTACAACGGGGAGAACAGGTAATTTAAATATTTTTTCTAGTTTCTCGAAGTCGATATCCATATTTCTTTTATGTAAAATATCCATTTGATTTATAGCGAGAATCATTGGAACATTTAACTCTAAGAGTTGAAATGTAAAAAATAAATTACGTTCTAAATTAGTAGCATCAATCACATTTATTATTAAATCAACATCTTCAGAGACGATAAATTCTCTACTTACGATTTCTTCAATACTATATGTAGATAAAGAATAAATCCCTGGTAAATCAACAATATTAAAACGGTACCCTAAAAAATCTAAATAACCTTCCATTTTCTCAACAGTTTTTCCAGGCCAATTTCCAATTGTCTGTGAAAGCCCTGTTAACTGATTAAATATAACAGATTTACCCACATTTGGATTACCAGCTAACGCAATATTGATTGAATTCGTATATTGTTGCTCTCTTTTTCCTTTTGGGGTATTTGATAAGTGACAACTCATAATTAGGATAAATTATATCAATTAGAATTTATAAATTTGAATTGATTAATAAACTGATTAGAGGGTGCATTCCTCATTACATTTTACAATGATTTTTTCTGCTAAACCTCTTCCTATTACAAGAGAAGATCCTTTTACGATTATTTCGAGTGGACCTCTTAATGGGGCAGATTTTTTTTTAATTATTTTAACCCCCGGAACAATCCCTAAATTAGCAAGCCGCTTTTTCGCTTTGTATCCTGCATTTACATTAACAACAATAACAACTTCACCTTTATGACATTCTGTAAGACATTTAAGAAGTGTTGTAAATGATGAATTTTTTGAATAATGATTTTTTGGCACGTGTCTGATTATTTTTATTCACCTGAAGTGGGATTTTTTTTAAAAGAATACTTTCTCAATAAAAATTTAGTCATACCTAAATATAAATTTTTCTTTTTTAAATTTTAGGATTTAATTTATCCTCACATTAAAATATAATACCAAAATCCTTTATTTTAATACTTTTCTCTAAAGTAATATTTGTTTATGCTTAGGAGATGTGATTATCAAAATTTTATAATTTTATATAATTGCTCTCATATAAAAAATATCGATATTTTGTTTTTAAAACCATTGAGTAGCGTCAGCGTCTAATACTAAATCATTAAGAGTTGCAGCTCCAACAATTTTGACACCAGGAATTAAATCTACTTCTTCCCAACCTAACATTCTTTTTGACGCTTCACATACAAGGAATTCAACACCCATTTCCATTGCTTTATCAATCATCTCTTTTACGCTTGGAAAAGAACCAAGTTTAATTTTGTCAGCTTCACCTGGTTTCAATATTTTTATTCCTGTACCAAGATAATAAACTGTTGCTTTAATATCCATTGCCTTTGCTGTTTGAGCTAATACTAACGGTGAATATTGACGCTCTGGGTCATGAGTGGTTTGAACATATAAAATATATTTTTCTTTCTCGCTAATTTTTCATCACCCTTTAATTTTGATTAATTTTAATTATTGAGTATCACATATTTTTTGACAAATTTGAACTATAATTTATCAGTATCTGAATCTATTAAATCTTACTTTTATGATTCAGAATAAAAAATTGACCTTAATATTAGGATTATTAATATCTCTCAAACTTGATTTATAAAATATCAATTTCTTAGATTTCTACTACAAAAAGATATATTAGAGTTATTAAGTAAAGATTAAAACTATTTTACTATTATTTTTGCTGCTAATCCTCTGCCTATCACTAATGAGGTTCCTTTTACCATAATCTCAATAGGTCCTCGAAAAGGAGCTGTTTTTGTTTTAATTATTTCAACACCCGGAATAATCCCTAAACAGGCAAGCCTCATTTTTGCATGATGACCAGCGTTTACTCTCTGTACTATTAACTTCTGACCTATAGGACTTTTAACTAAATTATTAAGAAGTGGAGGATCATTAGAATAATGTGAGAGTTTTTCCCGATATTCAGGCTTCATGATAAAAAATAATCCATGCTATTTTATTTTGATAGAATCCTTATGATATATTTAGGGATACCTAATATAAAAAAATGATCTTATATTTCTATCAAATCTTTTTGTAAATAAAATGAAAATTTGATATTAAAATTTAATAATCATATTATTTAATTTTAGATTAATTAAAAAACAATTAGGGTTAATAAATATTGTTATTTTTAAGACTCATTTTATTTTTAAAAATGATTTAATATAATTTATTTTGAATATATATTCATAATATTTAAATAAGTAGTTTACTATTAATATATTAGAAATAAATAATGAATAAATATTCAAAAGAGAAAGGTGAAGAATTAATATGCCGGGTGGAGATAGAACTGGTCCTAGAGGTTTAGGATCGAGAACTGGTAGAGGTTTTGGATATTGTGCTGGTTATGATACACCAGGATATACAAAAGGTCCTGGAATGGGACTTGGTGGAGGCTGGGGCCGAGGAAGGGGAATCGGATATGGTAGAGGTTTTGGATATGGAGGAGGTAGAGGTTGGGGATATAGAGCTCCTATTTACACTCCCATTTATAATCCATATCCTACTGATATTATTACAAAAGCTACTCCAGAAACTCAATTAAATATGTTAAAGCAGGAGAAGGAATATATAGAATCACAGGTCAACGGAATGAATAGTGCAATAGCCGATATCTCTAAAAGAATTGAAGAATTAGAAAAACAAGAATAAATTTCTTTTTTTTATTTTTAAAAAATTTAGTGATAAAATGGCTGAAATTCAAGAAAGATATGAGGATTATCTCAAAGCTATTTATTTAATTTCTAAAGGTAGGAAAGGAGGGTGGGTAACCAATTCCGAAATCTCAAATATTTTGAATGTTAAACCCTCCTCTGTGACAAATATGCTTTATAATCTAAAAAAATATGATTATATCTCATGGAAGCCTAGAAAATCTCTAAGATTAACTCCAAAAGGAAAAAAAATTGCTTTAAAAGTGCTTAAAAACTATAATTGTCTATTCGAGTTTTTTGTACATGTGCTTAAATTGAAAAATGAAAACTTGATACAAAAATTATCTTGTGAAATTGAACACCATTTAAATCTTGAAGTGTCTAATGCATTAAAAAATCTAATTCTTGAATATTAGATCATTTGACATTTAACTTCCAAAAGGTTATACCGTTATAGATAATCTTTTTAATTTTTTTTCGAGATTCAAGTTTTTTTAATTGTGAAATAATTTCATCTTCATCAAAATTAGGAGAAGAAAATGTTTCAATAATTTGATGTTGCCTCATTGGATGTCTCTCTAGTATTGATATAACTTCTTTTTCGAAATCTGATGAATAAATACTGAATTTTCCTATCTCCGGAAAGTTAATATTAGTATAATCACCGAATATTTCATTTAAAACTGGAATTACCTTCTTATCAGGAATTTTTACCCATTTTTCAACGGGAGGTCTTATTGGAACATTTATATCAATTCTATCTGGTTTTATCAAATCTAGTTTTTCTTTAATTTTCAATAATTCTTCTTTTGTATCATTAATCCCTTTCATTAGCATTACTTCAATCCAAAATTTACCTGCGAATTTTTTCCTAAAATCTATAAATCCTTGAGTTAAATTATCAAAGCTAATGGAGGGATGAGGTCGATTTATTTTTATGAATGATTTTTCATCCCAAGCATCCAAACTAGGTAGAACTACATCTGAAG
>JAEOTV010000036.1 GCA_016839635.1 Promethearchaeota archaeon
ATTCAAAATTTTAAAATAAAACAAAATATTCCTTATCAGCCTAAAAGGCCAATAGCTATTAAGGAGATGCTAAAAAAAGTAGGATTTGCAAGAATTATTTTTGAAAATGATATTGCTATTCAAGTTCCACCAAATCTTATTACAGGATTTGAAAAGGAGTTTATCGAAATGGGTATTAATGACTTTGGTGGAATTTCCCCTTTTACATTAGATTATATAAATCCTGATAATCATTGGCCTCAAATAGAAGATTTGCATAAAATTTGTAAAGGGAAAGGTTACGATCTCAAGGAGAGACTGCCGATCTATAATAAATTTATAAAGAAAGAAGGATTTTGTCCAGAAAATATTAAAAAAGTAATAGATAATATAAACTTAGATGATAAATACTCAGCTTTCTGAAAATATAAGTACAGATATAAGAAAGATTCTACAGAAGACTATAAATTTAGAAGAAATAAGTTCAGAAGAAGCCTTGAAAATATTAAAGGTAAAGGGAAAAGAATTTTTTGCTTTACAAAACGTAGCTGATCAGATTTGCTATAAAAAAAAGCAAAATATTGTAACTTTTGTCATAAATAGAAATATAAATTTCACAAATATTTGTTATCAACGTTGTAAATTTTGTTCTTTTAGTTTACCTGCAACAGATCCTAATGCTTTCTTACTTACAATTGATCAGATTAGAGAAAAAGTAAAAGAAGCTAAAAAAGTTGGATGTACGGAAGTTTGTATCCAAGGTGGCATAAATCCTGATGTTAAGTTTGATTTTTATTTAGATATCCTTAAATGTGTTAAAAATATCGATCCAATGATGCACATTCATGCATTTTCTCCACAAGAAATATATTATATTACAAAATTATATAGAAATTCGATCGAAGATACTCTTAGAGAGTTGAAAAAAGCAGGATTAGATTCAATTCCAGGAACAGCTGCAGAGATATTGGTTGATGAAATAAGAAAAGTAGTGTGCCCGAACAAGGTTAATACTTCTCAATGGAAAGAAATTATAACTACTGCTCATAAACTAAAGATTCCAACGACTTCTACTATAATGTATGGCCATATTGAAAGTTTAAGTGATAGAGTTAAACATTTGGATATTTTAAGAGATATACAAAGGGAAACTCAAGGTTTTACTGAATTTGTACCATTACCTTTTGTAAAAGAAAATCCAATTTTATCTCGACTTGAGAAATTTCCATTAAAACCTACCTATGGGATGGACGATTTAAAACTATTTTGTGTGGCAAGATTATTTTTAAATAATTATATTGATAATATCCAATGTAGTTGGGTAAAATTGGGACCAAATTTTGCCCAAGTCTCTCTAAATTATGGAGTTAATGATTTTTCTGGAACATTAATGGAGGAAAATATATCAAAAAGTGCTGGTGCTGAATATGGTGATCATTTAACTCCAGAAAAAATAGTAGAAATAATAAAAAACGCAGGAAAAAGACCAGCACAAAGAGATACAATATATAATATATTAAAATATTATTAGGGTTTCAGCCTACTTAATAAATAGTATCTAAGAATTTAATTATTAATGGGGTTCTCGAGACTGTAATAAATCTAAGATATAACGTTGAGCAATTAAATCTGAGTCAACTTTTCCTAATACGATACCTTCTTCTACAACCGGCATTGCTGAGATTTTATATTGTTCTAACTCACGCACGATATCTAAAATTGTAAAATTTGGATGAGCTGTAATAACATCTTGAGTCATTATTTTATCAAGCGTATCATCCATATTTCCCTCCGCTATAGCTTTGGTAATGTCCCAATCTGTAACAACTCCCACCAGTCTATCACTTGACAGAACTGCGATTATATCACTTACTTCTTTAATGATTAGAGATGCTGCTTCTTGTATTGTACTATTAACCTTAATTGTCGGTATGGGTATCATAATATCTTTAGCTGTTCGCTCTCTTTCTTTTTCCGTAAGTCGTTGTAAACTAATTTGTTCAGCAGCAACACACGGTAATATATCTGGATTTGCAGTTAGTAAATCAATTAGTTCAATCATATTATTATGAATAACATTTTCTCTGTATTCTTCACCTGCTATTAATCGTTGTTTTGATAATTCAGTAAAATCATTTACGTGATCTTTTAACCATTTTTCTACTGCCTCACGATTGCCTAACATATCTTCTGGAATTTGTAAGTGATCTGGGGTTCTTACAATATGCTCTTGTGCAGCAAAAATTACTCCTCCTGAATTAACTAAATAATCATTTGCAATCATAACTCCTTTTTCTCGATATACTATTTGCTCCATACGAATTCTTGCCGCTTTTCTATTCGGATCAGGAGAATATGTATTAGCACCTTCAATAATTACTGCCCATTTTCCCATTCGATCAACTGTCATTGAAGGATTTTCAGAACTTCTAACACATAAGTAATTAAAAATAGGAGCCGCTGGAACCAAACAAAATGCATTTTCTAGGAGTAAATTGTCTGCATTTGTAGAAAATTTAGTTGGGTGTTTATATCCTTCTGAAATTATTTGATTTTTAAAATATATATTAGTAACTAATTTCTTTTCTTTCCATAGGTTATACAATTCTTCAATAGGTAAGCCAGAATCATTATATAAATATCCCTCTAAATCACTAATACCTATAACTTTTGCATCAGGTAATCGTTCTTTCAATATACGGGCTGCATGGGCGCCTACTGCTCCAAAACCTTGAATTAATATTTTCAGTTCCTTGATATTAGGAATTTCTAAATTAGCGAATTGAGTAAGTACTCTTAATCTCGGCATAATATCTAAAAGAGTTTGTAAAGCAATTATAACACCTCCTGCTGCAGCTCCAAGTTCATCAATACGATTACCTCCCATATCAGCAGGTTTGGAAAGAGCATTATCTAACCCATTTTCAATAGCAATTGTCTTCATATCAGCATCATTTGTGCCTACATCCGGTCCTGGAAGATAAATATCTTTATACTGTCTGATTAATCGAGCAAAACCACGAACAATCTCAGTGTGTTTTTCAGGAGATAGTTCCCTTTCAGCTACAATTCCTGCTTTTCCACCACCATAAGGAAGGTTTGCAGCAGCATTTTTTAAGGTCATACCTCGTGCTAGATTATGGATATCAGAAGGAGTAATATCTGGTAACATCCTAATCCCGCCCATAGAAGGACGTCCTCCGGCAAGAGAATCGACTACTACATATCCACCGACTTCAAGTGGAGATTTCTCATCCCATACACATGCGACTAGGTGAGGACCAACTTTGTCACGTATAACACCTAAATGGGATAAAAGATGTACATCTAAATTGCCAAATTCAAGATAACATCTCCCATCATCTTTTTTGAGTCGAGCTTTGAAAGTAGCTTTAGGGAGATGATCATTAAGAAATGATTCCATTTTTTTTGGGATCATATTATCAACCTATCTAAAAAAGTATAGTTCTTAGAAGTATGCTATATAAGTTTAATAATTATTTAAATTTCTACTCATGGTTTCCAATATAACATATTTTGTACTATCTATTATGTCAATTTAGATTTTAAAATAGATTAGTTTTGCTTATTTTTTTAGTGTTAGCGAAATTTATTAAATTTTTAAAATTTAAAACTAAATATGGGAATTAGGAGAAAAAGACTTTTAGTCATTGGTATAGATCAAGCAATCCCTTTTCTTCTGGATAAATTCATCAAGGAAGATAAAATTCCTAACATTGCTAAATTAGTAGAAAATGGAGTATTGGGTGAAGCTTATCCAAGTGCTCCATGTGATACTCCTACAAATTGGACGACTATAGCAACTGGAGCAAGTACAGCTGTTCATGGAGTTACAAGTTTTTATGTGCATTTACCACAAGAACCACTTGATAAGGGACTTAAATATAGATCTAGGACTCAACTCTCTCAATACTGCAATGCTGAATATTTTTGGGATGTTGCTGAGAGATCTGGATTAATTCCTTTTGTATTTAACTACCCTTCTGGATGGTCAAGTCATTTTAAGAAAGGAGCAATGAGTCTCTTCACTTGGTCTATTCCTAAATCACTACCAAGAATGCTATTACGTTCATCAATCTATTCATTTACTTTAGATTCTAAAAATACTAAAAGTCGTCTAAGAGAAGTACAAAACTTTAATGATGGTAAAAATAGTTATTCGCCAATTCTACAAGCATTAATCTCAATCAAAAATAAAGAAATAATGGAACAAAATATAATTAAATTATTTGTTGTTGACGAAAAAGGGAAAGGTTATAGTGCTTTAAAGATTCAATCTAATTTAAACAATGGTTATGACACTATTAAGGAAAACGAATGGAGTAATTGGATAGAAAGAGATTTAAATACTATTTATGGAGTTTTACCATGTTTTTTCAAACTAAAAGTTATAAATATAGATTCCAGTGGTACAAATCTCAAAATTCGACGTTCTGCATTATTCAATGCTAAGGGTTGGACATCACCGGAGAATTTTGGTAAAAAACTAATAAAAAATGTTTTTAAATATGATTTACCAAAAAAGAAAAGGGTAGAATTCATGATTTATGGAAAAATGAATCATTTTCTATCGTCTGCTAGAGAAGAAAGTCTTACATTGACAGATACAATTCAATTTGCTCATAAAAATTTGAATTGGGACGTTTGCTTTTTTCACTATCATCCATTAGACACATTAAATCATGATTCACTAGCTTATTTAGATAAAAAATCCCCTTTATATACAGAAAAGAAGGCATCCAAAACCTGGAAAAATGTAGAGATTGCATATAAGATTGTAGATGAAATGGTAGAAATTTTAGTTAAATCATGTGTGGATGATAATACAATTGTTATTTTTATTTCTGATCACGGAGCTATACCTGTTTGGAAAACTATTAATATTCCTTTAGCTTTTAAGAGAAATGGATTAACAGAGTATGAATGGAGTGATGTACATAAAAGATATTTAATTAATTGGAAAAAGACGGTTGCTTTTCCATATATGGAACCCCCTTTCATATGGATTAATCTTAAAGATAGGGATCCAAACGGCATTGTCAGTCAAGCAGAATATGAGAATGTTAGAGAGCAAGTAATAGAAGCATTATATAGTATGAAAGATCCAGAAACAAATGATTCTGTTATCCATAAGGTTTTCAAAAAAGAAGATACTACAAAACTAGGATTAAACGGTGAAAGAGTAGGAGATTTAATTTATTTCCTGAAGCCTCCTTATAGCATTTTTGATGGTAGATTAGATCATCTTGATGCATCAAGTCTTTTACAAAACCAATTATCTGAAGCAGAAGTCAATGATTCCAAAACATTTTTTGGAGCCCATGCCTATTATCTTCCCTCAACAAGATTTAGTGATTTTTCTATAAGTGTTCCCTTTATAATAAACGGGCCAGGAATCAATCAGGGGATCACTATAAAGAATCCAGTTAATTTAATTGATATAGCACCAACATTAGCACATTTAATGCAAATACCAGAGCCTAAAAACTCGCAAGGAAAGGTTTTATATGAATTATTTAAGTAGAACAGTATTACATGGATAAAACTGTAAATAAAACTACACAATTTTTTATGGAATTAACAATTTTATTATTTAAAATATTAAAAAAAGTGGTGTTTGTAATCCCAATAACATTAATTGCAACAGTTCGAGTTAAAAAAGGAAATATGGAAAAAGCAATTGAAGCTTTAAAAGAAATTGTACCTAAAATAAAAGAATCAGAACCAGGTTGCTTACAATATATCCCTCATACGATAAAAGGAGAAGAAAATTCAATTATTTTTTATGAAGTTTATGCTGATTCTGAAGCATTTAAAGTACATAATAAAAATTTAGGTAAGAATATGGCGAAACTAGGCCCTCTTTTAGAACCTGGAATGGATTTAAAGATCTGTCGTGAAATAATTTAATACTTTTTTTTTTATTCATCTTGAATATAAGGTTTTCCTAAAAATAGGCAAATTTCTGCTTTTTTCAACTCTCTACCTAAATAATTTAGATGATATATGTTTTTAGTCAAGTCTTTTTGAATTATTTTTTTACTTAAAGCTTCAGCATTTTCCCCTATAAAAGTTTGGAGTAATTTATCATTGTTTGAGTAAAAAAGAACATAAATTTTCATAGTGTAGTGATTAACATAAATTCTAAAATAACCCATTGTATCAGGAATATAATCAGGAATCATTTTTTTCATAATTATTGCGTTGTCTTCATTGATTTTTGGTATTTCTTGGTTTAATTTTGCTTTAGCTTTAAAAACTTGAATACCCTGATTAATGGGGGGCGCTTTTCTATGTTTTGCTAGATAGTTTAACTTTACACTTTCTTTTAGTTCTCTTACTCCTCCCATTAATTTTATACTGTGTTCAACTGTAAAAAGAATTCCCATATCTAATTCAATAGCAATACTTGCTAAAAGCCCATTAATTCCAACAGAATCTATATCCATTAGTTCTACTACATTTGAAATGCCAAAAAACATGGGTAATTCAAGAATTCCATTTTTATCTTCTTTTACTTTCTGCTTGTATAGAAAGTAAGCTTCTAAAGAATTGCAAATTCCTGGACTAATTGGTGTCTCTAATAATGGATCAGCTATTAATTTTTTGAACCCATTTTGTTGTAATCTCATTGTTAATTTAAATAAGTTCTTGACTCGAGTTTCAGGATCTTTAGGAAAATAAGCCTCTCTAACGTTGGTGGGTAGTATTACAATAGGTATGTTTTTAGGGAGATTTAACATTTCTTTATAATTACCAAGATCTAAACTCAAAATTAGATCTATGTTTTCCTCTACTGCAGCATAAATTTCTTCTGGAACCATTGAATCGATACTAATCAAAATATTATGCTTGGACCTGATTAATTTAATAATCTCTGTGATTCTTTCAGGATTTGGTTTATTAGCTACACATCCAATATCTATAATGTCTGCTCCAGAATTGATATAATGTGTTGCTTTTTTAAGAATATTTTCATTGCTCTTTTCAGTACAATTAACAATCTCTGCTATAATTGGAGGCGGTAAATTCCGTCCAATTATGATATTAGAGTTTTTTTCATTAATGTAATATGTGTGAGTACTTAACTCTTTTTTTATCACTTCTAATTGCTCATTTACAATATCTGAATATTCACCTTCTCCTGAAATCTCTAATAATCTATTTGCAGGTATAGTATTTGATAAATTAAGATTATCCAAATTTTTTAAAGTAATAGGCAACTCAGAGGCAAATTCAGGTCCTTTTCTAATACTTATTGAATATTTTTTCTCTAGATGGATAGAATCCCATTGGACAAAACCAGGCAGTAATATCAAATTGAAATTAGAGATTTCAATCTGATCTAAGATATTAATAGTTATAGATTGTGTAAGAAACGCGGAAATGGAGATTGGTGCTTTTATTATTTTAATCTTATGCTCTTTTATAGGTTTAACAATTTTTTCTATTGTGTCATAACTCTGTTGGCCAGTAATTATAAGGATTCTAATCTAAATCACTTATCAATTTGTCTTTATCAAATGGAATAAAAATATCATCTAGAATAGAGCCATTAGCTTCCTTAATTTTTAAATTATTTATTATTGGTTCGAACCTACCACCTAATATTCCGTCGGCTATAAAGGCCGCACCTTGAGCTGCGCGTTTTGCTATTTGGCTGAAAGATTTCATAACTCTTACAGGTGCGACATCATTTAAACCCTTAATCATTTTCTCACGAAAATATGTTAAATTTGAACCTCTCCCTGCTAATAATACTTCTTTAATTTTTTCTTTGGATGAAAATGACGAACATATACCGAAAACGGCTTTTTTAACGCTAGATAAATAAGCTTTTAGTGCAATCTTTGTCTGTTCATCTTTTTCGGCTAGGAGCATAATTTCTTTTAAGCTTAAATCTGAATAACCAGATATATAAGCTACACCACCTTTATATATATTTTTCTTTTGAATATTTTTAATTAAATAGGCTAATTCCCCATCAAGACTGCCACAAGCTCTAAAACCCATTATATTACTTCCTCCAATCCCATCTATTATTTGCCCATTTTCAATTGCCAAAACTGCGGTAAATCCATAACCTATTTCAACCAAAATAAAATTGGCATTCTCTGGATCAACTCTAAGCGTTTCCATTTGATCTCTTATTCCAGTAACAGCTGTACAAATTTTATCCGCTGTGCCCATATCAATTTTATTAATTTTTCGATACTTTGGAACGGTAGGTAAATGTTTAACACCAGGAACAATAATACCAGGAATTTTTTGAGCTTTAATTAGTCTTAAAACTTCACCAAGGCCAACTAATTTGTTCTTTTCTTTCTGATCAAATTTTAATAAAGTAAAAAAAATATCTTGTTCTGTTAATTCTTGTACATCTTTTAAAGGGAGTCCAAACCCACTTGGAGCAACCATTAAATCTATATCTTTTACAGATTTAATTATCGTAATAGCTTTTTTAGGATCACCGATTAGTTCCTTTGTTGATAATGAAGTGTCTAAAATTGTTTTATTATCTTCTATCGCGAAAAAATCCCATGATTTTGAACCAGGGTCTATTCCAAGAACTCTATACAAAAATAATCAGACTAAAAATTTTAATGAATTAAAAAAGAATCTATATTTTTTCTTATCTTCGATTTTTTTTTAATAATTGTATTTAGCCTATTCTTTTTTTAGAAATTAAGTTAAAACTATAAAAACTGTGGGAATCTTTAATAATATAATCTAAAAATGAAATCTTATACTAAGTTGTAAGAAATCTTATTAAATATAATAAATAAAAGTGGTGAAAAAAGATTATTGTAAAAGTGTTCGTATGCAAAATATGTGGAGAAGCATATATCGGAGAAGAGGCTCCAAGTCGATGCCCTTTTTGTGGGGCATTCAAAAAATATTTCGTAGAGTCGACAGAATATGATGATACAGGTGCTTGGGATGTAAAATTAAACGAAAAAGATAAAGCAGATGCAGAAAAAGCCTTAGAAGTTGAAATATCTAATAATATCTTCTATAAATGTGCGAGTAAAAAAACACCAGAATTAGATGGCCAAAAAGTATTTAAGATACTTGCTAAAGTAGAAGCAGAACATGCCGCTTGCTGGAAGAAAATTCTCAAGCTTGATAAAATAGAATTTCCTAAATATGAAAAATGTGCTGCGGAATATAATCCAAATCTAGAAGAATCTCATGCTAGAGAGGATAGAGCTATAAAATTTTATGGTGAAGCTGCCGCTGAAGCTCAAAATGCACGTGTGAAAGAAATATTTCAAGCTTTTGTAGAAGTGGAAACAGACCATCTCCATCTTTCGGAAGCGAGACTCAAGTAAGTTTATTATTTATTACGATTAGGTGATAGATTTTTTCATTTTTTTTTTTAATTATTTTTAATAATTTTAAGTTTTATAATTGTATATCTCTTACTTTTATTAGAAAACAAATTAAAACATAATTTAATTTAAAATAATGCATTGAGATGTATTAAATGAGTAAAACTAATACAAATAACGTTATTCAAAGAAAAAATTCAAAATTCCCGATCGCTGAATCTCATGGTCTTTCTCCTCGCTCTAAATGGCTTAGAGATTATTATTTTAAGGGGTTAGAGCGAGAATGGAATAATCAGTTTATGCCGTTTACAACTGGAACAGACTGGGATATTGTCTTCCATGAAGGAGATTTTTATATTAATCCTGAAGTATATTATTTTATCCAAGTATTAGGAAAAAATGATAATGGTGTATTCGCTTCTAGTTTTAGATCAATGGCTATACCAATTGA
>JAEOTV010000237.1 GCA_016839635.1 Promethearchaeota archaeon
AATCACTATTGTTTTCTTTTCCTCCTGGTACTAAAATGTTTTACTTCCCAGGGTTCCCCTTCCCTGCCGGGAATCTTGCGGATTATTGGGCCGCAAGCGGATGTCCTATTCGAGCATCTCGGGGTCAGCGTCTTCTTGCGACTAGCCCGAGCTTATCGCAGCTTGTCACGCTCTTCTTCGGTGCCCAAGCCAAGATATCCACCAAATAGCGGAGGCGTATTGGCATCTACTTAAGGAAAGATTCAGATTGCTTGCATAAGGGTATGCGTATTCGGAGACAATAAATCAATTAAGCACAATTTAGAGATTGCTTAATATCATTAATGACGATTTGAGACGATATTAAGAAGACTTAATATATAAAGGGAGTATGTTCTTATGAGCATGATTTTCATGCTTAGCTTAGCGTTTCGTTTCCTGTAATATCTCATTCACAGGGTATTCCATGCGCCGTGTTGTGTGAATTCTTACATGTTTGTATCTTTGCTATCAAATTCTCGCATGTTTCGCCTTATGAGAAATACTTCCACGAGGCCTTGCTAATTAAAGGTGTATATCATCCATGTAGGATTATATATTTTCTCACCGATAATTATCTTTGGTAAAACTACCATCGACGAAATATTAGAATAAATCCTTGATTAAAAATTTTATGGTCTAGTTTCATAAAAGTTATAAGGTAGAAAAGGGGATCTGAGTATGATTAATTTTGTGGTTAATATGTGGCAATAATATGAAAAAAGGTATGTGAATTGAGAGAACAAATTAGAAAATATAGTAACTTTTAAAGTTTAATTATGAATACCATAAATTATTAATATTAGACGGATAATATTTCGAAGGAATTAGAGCTATTAGAAAAGGATTAGAAGCGAATGGTTAGTAGAAGAGTTTTAATAGGAACTTCAGGATGGGGGTATGATGAGTGGGTTGGTCCTTTTTATCCAAGAGGTTTAAGGAAAGAGGACTATTTACTTTATTATTCTGAGATTTTTTACACGAATGAGATAAACACTACGTTTTATAATATCCCCTCGAGGCAGGTTGTGGATAATTGGGTTAGCAAGACACCTGGTGATTTTTCATTTTCGGTTAAAATTCCCCAATCAATCACCCATGAAGATAAATTAGATGTAGAATTATGTTTGGATAAATTAGATTATTTTTTAAATGTAATGGAACCTTTGATTGAATCAAAAAAGATAATGGCATTTTTAATTCAGTTGCCCCCCTATTTTAAGAAAGACCAGCATTTCGGTAATTTAAAACAGTTTATTGACAATTGGTCTGGTAATCCTAAAAAAGATAAATATCATTTAGTGGTTGAGTTTAGAGATAAATCATGGATGAATGAGGAGGTATTTAATTATTTGGAAGATAATTCTTTGACGTATTGTGCTGTTATTGAGCCTTTACTACCTCCAAGGATGGATGTTACAAATCCGTCGTTTTCTTATATTAGGTTTCATGGTTATGGGAAGAAAATTTGGTTTGATTATTTTTTTACTGAAGAAGAAATAAAAAAATGGGCTATTCCAATTCGAGAGGTCATTCAAAAATCAGATCAAGTAGGTATTTATTTTAACAACCATTTTTCAGGCTACGCAGCGAAGAATTCTTTAATGTTAATGAAGGAATTAGATGTAGAGCCTAAGAATTCGCCCGAAGAAATAAGTATTTTGGAGTTTAAGAAAAAATCAGGAGAATTTTCAAAAGGGCAGGTAGGTTTAGATAAATTTTTGAAATAAATGATAGTAGCAACCAAAGATTTTGACAACCAGAAATATAAAAATTGGGTTTATTGGAGCAGGATCGATAGGAAGTCTATTTGGAGGTTATTTAGCAGATATAAAATCTGAGCAGTATTCGATTGAGGTAAGTTTGTTTTGTATTAAATCTCATGCTGATAAGGTGAACACAAATGGGCTAAAACTTTATAGAAATCAACAGATTAGGGTAATTGAGAATATAAAAGCGTATGAAAATGAAAGGCTTTTTGATGTAAAGGAAGGAGAAGATTCTTCCTTTGGATTTGATTTTCTTTTTCTGACAACTAAGGCGTATGATAGTGAGGGAGCAGTCTGTCAGTATAAAAATATAATTGATATAAGTAAGTGGTTAGTGATTTTACAGAACGGGATTGGAAATGAGGATATTATTATTCCGTATTGTAAAATGTCAAAGATTATAAGAGTTGTAACTTCAGCTGGAGCATTCTTAGATAAGCCGGGTCATGTGATTCATACGGGAGAGGGTATAACTAAGATAGGTTTTCCATTTCTGTATGAGCTCAATTTAGAACCACAGATAATAGATCAGGCAAAATCAGATATTGGTTTATTAAAAGATATCTTAAATTTTGGAGGCTTAGAAACTCTCGTAGTGGAAGATATAATTAGTGAGTGCTGGGAAAAGGTCCTGGTTAATATTGGAATCAATGCGTTGGGGGCGTTAACACGATTACCTAATGGAAAATTATTAGAAATTGAAGGATTAAAGTATATTATGGGAGAGGCGATTAAAGAGGCGATTAAAGTTGCGGAAATGAAAAAAATTAAGCTTTCTCGGAGGGATTATATAGCAATTGCTCACGATGTTGCTGAAAAAACAGCTGAGAATAAGAATTCAATGTTACAAGACATCTTAAATGGAAAGTCGACTGAAATTGAGTTTATGAATGGAAGGATCTTAAGATATGCTAGAGAATTAGGAATAAAAGTACCCTTTAATGAGTCTTTAACATTATTAATCAGAGGGTTGGAACATTCAATGATTTAGGATTTTTTTACATCGAGAGTCATAAAATAAGCATTTTCTCCATCTCGATAATAATTTTGTTTGATGTTTTCAACTTTAAAATTAAATTTTTCATATAATCTAATTGCAGTGTAGTTAGAAACTCTAACTTCGAGTACATATTGTTTGATTTTGTATTTTTTTATGGATGTCATACTACTTGATAATAATGCTTGACCAACTCCCTTTTTTCGGCAACTATCGGAGACGGCAATTGATACTAAATGTCCTTTATTAATATATTTTAAGCTGTTAACAGAAGGAGCTTTCTCTACCCTCCACATTATATAGGCTATTACATCACCACTTCTATCTTGAGCAATTAAGAAGCATTCTGGAAAATTATCAAGTATGCTTTTATAGAAAAAATATGGGTAATCTTCTGGTAACTCTTGTTCATTTATTTCTATTACAGCATCTAAATCTTCTAAAGTACATCTTCTTACAATGAATTCCAAATCAATTCTTGTATTATTAAAGATCTTTGTCTCATTATCTTTATTTGTGGTCATTGTAATAAGAGTTTAAGATTTTTTATATAACAAATAGCCTTAACAATATATGGAATATAAAATTAATAACTTTTAAGCTTTTATGAATGAGAAGACCCCGATTAAGATTAGAGTTTTATTTTATCAAAAGCATTTTCTTTTTGGTTTTTGATATACTCAATTATTAGATTTAGCGTTTTTTGTATATTTTTCTTATTATCAAAGTTTCTAACTATATTTACTAATTGATCATACTTTAATTTTTTAAACTCTTTTGCGACTTTTATCATTTCTGGTATAGTTCTTACGATATTATCGATAATGGTAATATCTGCCCATAGGGATGTTCTACTTATAGGATTTAAATCAACTGTGATGATTTTTTTGTTTAATTTTTTCAATGCTTCAGTTCGATCTCCATCTTCTAAGGGAACCATAACTAAATCTGCCTGTGCTATTAATTCTACTTTTCTCCTATTACTCTCAAGGCCATTAAGTTCGATCATTTTTTTTGGGTCAATTCCAAATAGTTCCGTAGCACCTGCTTTTTGTAAAATATTTTTGATTGCTTCGATTCTACCTTCTTTATGGTAAAATAAATTAATTTCAAGTGGTGCATTTACAGTATTTGATAATAGCACAAGATCATTAGGGATTAAAGCAGCAACATTTCCATTTACACTGATGACAGGTTTTTCAGCTAATAATAAAGCTGCCACAGCGGCTTCGATAGCTTTTTTGGCAGTGTGAGTAGTTTTTTCACCTAAAATATAGTCAAAACACTCGCCTCTTCCGTGTGCAATTAACCCTGCTTCAGCAACTATTAGTTTTTTCATACCTTCAATAATTTTATGACGATATTTTAGGCTTTCATAGCGTGGGTGAGATTTAGGGATGGTATGATCTTGGTTTTCATTCGGTTTCATACTATTTCATAACAATTAATATTGTTCTTTATATAGGAGGATATAAAGAAAAACTATTAATCTTTTGTAAAATTTTATATTTTTGTAGATAAGTATGACCAATGAAGAGAAAAAGAAGCCTAAAGATTTGAGCATCTATAGGACGAAACAGAAATTAGATGAACTTAAAAGTAAAAAAGGCTTCCATACAGAATTAATCTCAGTGTATATTCCTCATGATAGGAAGGTATCAGATGTAACTAATCATTTAAAGAATGAAATTAGTGAAAGTCAAAATATTAAATCAAAATTAACTAGGAAGAATGTGCTGGATAGCATAAATAGTCTTTTGGGTCAGCTAAAAAACATAAAGGAGATACCTGAAAATGGGTTAGTTATGTTTTCTGGGGCAATACCTCAAGGTAATACTCCAGGTACAGAAAGGAATGAATTAACAATTGTTACACCCCCTGATAGAGTTTCAACGTTTAGATATCATTGTGCTAGTGAATTTCTCTTATGGCCTTTGGAGGAAATGCTAACGCCTAAAGAAACTTATGGCTTGTTAGTTATAGGGAGGGCCGAATCAGCAGTAGGTTATATTAAAGGAAGTCGTGTAGAAGTGATTAGAGAATTTACTTCTGGAATTCATGGAAAACATAGAGCTGGGGGTCAATCTCAAAAAAGATTTGAAAGACTAATTGAAGAAGGAGAAAAGCAATTTTATCGTAGAATATCAGAAACTGTTAACGAGCTTTTTTTACCCATGGAAGATTTGCGAGGTATATTTATTGGGGGTCCAGGACAATCAAAAGAGAAATTTGTAAGTGATGAAAGTTTAGATTATAGGTTAAGAGATAAAATACTGGATGTTGTTGATCTGGGTTATGGTGGTACTGAAGGGATACGAGCATTAATAGAGAAAGTAAAAGACAAAATAGAAGATGTAAAATATATTCGAGAAAAACAAATTATGCAAAGTTTTATGAAAGAAATATCAACTGATTCGGGGTTGGCATCTTATGGATTAGAGGAGATCCAAAAAGCATTGAATTATGGGGTTGTTGATACACTAATACTTTCAGAAAAATTGGATTTATATAAAGTGAAATCAGAATGTTCTAATTGTGATTATTCTGAATCTAAGACAATTAAAGAAGCAAATCTAGAAAGTCATAGATCAGATATAGGGGATGATTCTTGTCCTCAATGTAATTCAAATAGTTTTAATGTTGTAGAAAAAGAGTCAGTTATAGAAGAACTAGGGGAGATCGCTGAGGCAACAGGAGCTGAAGTTGATATATTATCTACAGAAACAGAAGAAGGAGAAATGTTATATAGTACTTTTGGGGGTATTGCAGCAATCCTTCGGTATAAAATTGATTATTAAATAAAAAATCCATTTTTATTAAAAAAAATAAATAGAGGTTGCATAAGTCAAAATGGAATTAAAAGAATCATTATTAAAATTAAAAATTATAATGTTTGGAGGCAAGGGTGGAGTTGGAAAAACAAGTTGTGCTGCGAGTTCAGCAATATGGGCAGCAGAAAATGGAAGAAATACACTAATAATAAGTACTGACCCAGCTCACTCTTTAGGTGATAGTCTAGGAATTGAATTACCACCTGGGATTCCTACACCTATCGATGATATAGATAATTTAACAGCTTTAGAAATTAATCCAAAAGCAAATATGGCAGAATTTAGAGGGTTTACTGAAATGAATCCCTTAGAAGAAATGGGAATGGGGGATATGGCAGAAGGAATGCAATTATTTGGTGATCTAGAAGATTTAGCCTCAATGAATCCTCCGGGAATTGATGAAGCTTTAGCTTTTGCTAAAATCTTAGAATTTATTGAAACAGAACATAATTTTGACTTAGTAATTTTTGATACAGCACCAACAGGGCATACTCTAAGATTTTTAGGGCTCCCTGAAACTTTATCTGGTTGGATAGGTAAGCTTATAAAAATGAGAATGAGAATAGGAAGCATGTTTGGTGCGATAAAAAGGATGTTTACTCGAGAAGAAAAGGAATCTGATAATTCTTTAGATGTATTGGAAAAATTAAATCAATCAATATTAAATGCAAAAGATGATCTTACTAATCCTATAAAAAATTCTTTTATCATTGTAATGATACCAGAGGAAATGGCAATTTTGGAAACAGGTCGATTACTAAACGAGTTAATCAAATATGAAATTCCCGTTTCTAACATTGTTGTGAATCAATTATATCAAGATACTGCTGAATTATGTGAATTTTGTCAAGGTAGACGACAAATGCAACAAAAAAATCTTAGTAAAATAAGACATATATTTCGAGATAATTTAAACAAGAACTTGATTGAAGTGCCTTTATTCAAAGAAGAAATAAGAGAATATAATAAACTAAAGGAAATGGGAGAATTTCTGATTAAAGAAAATTAATGAGAAAATTCTTGTATATAGTTACAATAAGTGCATAGTTTCCCATTACCACAGGGATAGCCACAATTTTGACATGAATTATAATTTCTCTTTTCTCTATGATGATATAGCGTTTTAGATAATTCTAAAAACCCTTGTAAAAGATTAAATTCTATTTCTGGACTGTATTTCTTGCATTCTTGAATAAAATCTAATATTCGTTTTCTAATTATCGGATCTTGTTCCCTATAAGGACAATGGGAAGGATAATAATCGAGTTTTTTAAGATTTGCATATAGAAAGATTTCTTCTTCAGGGATTCGAATTAATGGAGAGATTTTTTTAATATAAAATTGGCTTAATTTATCGTTCTGTTCCTTAAATAGGTATTGATTGGCGATAATATCAAGACGTTTATAGAGAATATTCATTAGGTAAGTTTCCGCGAAATCAGTAAGATTATGTCCCATTGCCAAGACAGTGCCTTCTAGTTCTTTAGCGCCATCATTTAGTAATCTTCTTCTTATTGTAGCACAATAATTGCAAGCATATTTGTAATCTGGTGTTTTCCTTTTGGTTTTAATTATCCCATCTAATGTAATTCCTATTCTTTCTTTGAATGAAATAATTTCATATTCAATATCGTATTTATCGCAGAAGTCTTCTGCTTTTTTGATACTGCTTTCTCTATAATCTCTAATTCCTTCATCTATAATCAGAGCTGTTATTGGCCTAGAATTGTGTGTTCGAATTTGAATTTTATTTAAATTATAAAGAAGAGTAATTGAATCTTTCCCTCCAGATAAGGCTACTATAATTTTATCTTTTGGTTTTAGCATTTTATATTTTGAAATTGTTTTATAAACAATTTTCTCAATATTTTTCTGGAAGCACTCTGGGCAGAGATTTTCTCCAGAATATTTTCTTTGGATTACAAGGGTATTAGTGCAGTGTGAACAATTCCCTTTGTTCATAAAAATTTTATAATTATTCATGAATGTGGTGTAAAAAAATAATAGTTAAGGATTAAATCCAAAAAAGTAATCCACCAAATTTTACGATAGATAAAATGAAATTCCCAGCTAAAATAAATAAAGTGATGTATCGTAGAGTATTTATAATTGGCTTTTTGATTTTTTGTTTTTCGTCGTACCAATATTCATAAGAGATTTCTACCAGAGCCCCTTCTTCTAATTTTGTGTATTCAGGAAGATCTAAAACAACAGTATCTTTAAATCCATCACCAATTTTATCGATTAAACTATACTTATCTTCAGCTAAAATTATCTCACTTTGATCTCTCACACCTGATTTATTTTCTATTATTATTTTGACTGAATCAACTTTTTCTACTCTATATTCTGTTAAATTGAGATTGGGATCATCTTTATTGAATTTGATTTTGTCTTTTTTTTTCCGAGTGGTTTTATATTCTTCTCCAAAACCCCAGTTAATTAATTCTTTTACAATTCTATCTCCATCGAAAACAGGTAAAGGGAGCATATTAAAAAGGGTAATACTAAAAGCGATAATATAAAGCCATGCTATTTCTCTTAACCAAAAATCTGGCCAGGAACTCGTAAAGAATTTAGCAAAATCATTTTTATGCATAAAATATGAATAGCTAGAAATTCCAATTTTTACTCCTATTGTTTCAACATCTAGTACATATAGGTCAGAAACCGAACTTAGATTAATGCTATTTAAATTAAATACTGTAAGTGCTTTCTCTAAAGTATCTCCACTAGTTCGATTAATTGGCACTCCATTTATTTCTTCAATTATTAAACCAATAGTTAAACCCTTATCATCATTATTTCCACCTTCACTTGCAGAATAGATTCTGTTTATTTGCAGTGCAGTATTATTGATATACTCATAACTTATCCCGATATTGTATCGAGGTCCTATTGTTACATTTTTTTCTGAATAGCTATCAGTAGATGGTGTGTAAATACTGAATGTTAAATTATCTCCAATAGAACACTGCAAGCTAGTTCCATTATTTAAGATATTATTGAGTGTTCTACCTGCATAATAGTCAAGATATACATATTCTTCATCTCCAGTACCTTTCTTTTTTATTGCTAGGATGACATCACGAGCATCTAGATTTCCTTCATTGAATCCCCCATCTACTTCTGGCACCACACTATTCACTTGAGCAACTTGGGTATAGAAAGGAGCAATCATAAGCGGAAAGCTTAATAATAATATGAATGCTACTCCAGCAGTCATACCATTTACGTAAGTTCCGGCAGCCGCGATTCGTAATCTTGTGTTTCTGTGAAATTTCCTAGAATTTAGTTCTCTTTCATCAACTTCTACAAAAGCACCAAAACCTATAATAAAAAATATTCCAGCTCCAAGGACGCCAGTTGATTTAACATCTACACCCTCCGCACTCGCGGAAATTCCATGCGCAAATTCATGAGTAGTTAAAATAAATAATAATGGAAGGATTAAATAGAATAACATAGGAAAATCTATGGTCACTCCCGGAATAATTGGGATTATCGCTTGTTCGGGTCTAGGGTTTATAATTAAACCAATAAAGTTAGAAAAAAGGAAATATAACGCATAAATAGTAAAACTAAATGATACAAATATTCCTATCGTCCAAAAAGTTTTCCAAAACTTAGGAGCTTTTCTCCCAGCTCTCGTAATAAGCCTATTTAATTTCCTTGTTTTAAACATTGCAAGTAATGGAAACCAGAGATAGTATGCTTCTTTTTTATTTCTCAATAGCCATATTAAGAGAAAGACAAAGATCCAAAAGATTAAAGATATAAGGAACCATGGATTCAAAATAAAATCCAGTATAATATCCAATATTGACATAAGTTTCCGTTAAAGCAATTTCTTTTTTTATATCTAATTAAAATAAGAAGTTAAAGTTATTGGTTATATCGAAAGTTTTTAACATTAGGAGTATAAATGCTATATAAAATAGAAAAAGATTAAAATTAGTTTATAATCTTATATATATAAATAGTATATATCTCATAGGAAATACCCCTTTAGATAACCTAATAGCGGGGTGGGCTAGCCTGGTTTATGCCGCAGGGCTCATAAATGGCAATAATTTGCCCTAGAGAGACCCTGAGATCGTTCGTTCAAATCGAACCCCCGCTACCATTTTCTTTCCTTACTTCTCTCCTAAGGAAGAAATATATCTTGCACATATTTTAAGAAAAAGGAACTCCTATTATTCTTAGTTTAATAATTAGGTCTAAATTAAAAAATAGTTAATTTTAAAATAATAAAATAAGAGAAAGGTTTGAGATGAATGAGATAATGAGTTTTAAAAGAAATCCTGCTATACAATGTTGGGTTAAGCATGTTTTAGAGGGTCGGTATAACGAGAATGAAAAGTTTTTCTACACTATATTTGGAAATGTTAAGCGTATTAGAGTTATTGCAACTATTATCGATAAAAGAGAAAAACTTATTGAGGCAACAGAACAGGATATGGGATTAGAAGATGATCTAAGTTCAAATATAAGAATAGATTTTGATTTAGATGATAGTACCGGAAGAATTAGGGCAACTATAAGAAATATAGATCCTGATAAATATAAAACATTTAATAAAGGTAATATCGTGGAAGTTATGGGACGCGTAAGTAAATTCGGTGATTTTGTGTCCTTATGGATCGAGTCTATGAGAAATGTGGAAGAACCGAATCTCCTCTTACTTAGGAATGCTGAAATTATAAATAAGATAAAGAATGGAGAAATCCAAGAAATTCCAGAAATATCAGATGATCTTGAAGAGTTTTCAGATGAAATTGACGTTACAACTCTATTTGAAAAAGACACTGATTTTTCTGAGCGGAATGAGATAAAAGATAAAATTTATTCTATTATTGAAAAAACTTCTGCAGAGGGAAAAGGAATTAATTTTGAAGGATTAAAGAGAGATATTAAAATCTCTGATAATGAATTAAGAACTTTTCTCAATGACTTAATCTTAGAGTCTCGTATTTATAAATCTGATAATGATAATTTTGAAGCATTTTAATATACTCTTGTATTTCAAATTTTTTTGGTTATAAAGGTAAACTATTTTTCTTATGGTTGATTTCATTTTTATAAATTAATTAAATTGGGAATATAATTATGGATATAAATAATTACGAAGAATTATTGGATAAGGCTTATGAAAAGATCCCTGATAATGTAAAAAAATCATCAAGATTTGAAATCCCAAAAGTGGAAATTCGTATTGAAAGTAGAAATACATTTATTACAAATTTTAATAAAATAATTAGTACCCTTAATAGAGAAAAGAAGCATTTCATCGGAATCTTCCTGAAAACGGCAGGAACTATGGGAGAAATTAGAGGCCAGCAATTATTTTTAAAAGGACAGTATAAAGAACAAGTATTAAATCGATTGATTGAAAATTATACTAAAACCTACGTTTTATGTAAAATTTGCAATAAACCTGACACTCAATTTCAAAGAGAGGGTAAGAAACTTTATCTAAAATGTACTGCTTGTGGAGCAAGAGAAGAAATTAAAGAAAGGTAAGGAAAAAAAATAATTTTGAAATTGATGAAAGTATATCTAAAAGTTCATACTAGGGAGGACCTTGAAACAATCGCTTGTTGTGATGAAGAATTACTCAATCAAGTCTACAAAGAGGGAAATCTCAAAATAGTAATTTCAAAACAATTCTTTGGAGGGAGATTGATAGATCTTGAGGATGCGATTTTAATACTAAGAGAAGCCGCGTGTTTTAATATAGTAGGAGAGAAAATAATTAAGAAAGTAGTTGAGATTGGAATTATTCCACAAGAAGGCATTAGATATATTAATGGTGTTCCCATGGCTTTAAAGATGATGTTCTAATGCCTAACCGATTTTGTGCAATATGTGGAAAAAATATAGGAGAATCTGATCCTCATTATGGAATGTGCCTTAAGTGTTATTTAAAGGAAAATCCATTATTTGAATTACCAGATAAATATTCATTTAATATTTGCATTGATTGTGGAAGCTTTTCTAAAAAGGATATGTGGATTGAGCCTGAGAGAAATGAATTATTTTCTATAATAGAACAAGCGCTTCAAAAACATGTGTTAAAAACTCTGTTGAAAAAAAATACTATTGATTTTTCAATTTCTTTTGATGAAGATAGTTATATTTTTTCATCAAAGGATTTATTGGTTTCACTTGAAGTGGCAATTCATGGTGTTTTAAGAAAGGATTCAAATATTCAACACACGCAGCCAATAAAATTAAATTTAAATTATTTGTTATGTAAGAATTGTACGAATCTAAGAGGAGGAACTTATTTTCTTTCTATTATTCAATTAAGAGTTAAAGATGAGGAACAATTCGGGTTAATTAAGAATATTTTAGATGAAATTAACGAATACGTGGAGAATTTGTTTAAAACAGATCATAAACAGTATATTTCAAAAATGGAAGATCAAAAATATGGGATAGATTTATATCTTAGTACAAATGAGTTAATGAATTATTTAGTAAAATTCCTAAAATCAAAATATCACTTTTTATTCAAGAGGTCAAAAAAATTAGTAGGAAGGGATAATCAGAGGGGTAAAAACCTTTATCGTTTTAAATCTCTAATAAAATTTTTACCTGTGGGTACAAATGATGTATTTTCAATTGAGAATCAAATTTTTAGAGTTGAGAGTATTACTACAAATAAAGTTATCCTTCGTGATGAAAATAACACTAAATTCATAAGAGACTATTCTTATTTCTTTAATGAAAAAATAACTAAAAAAAAAGACTAGAGGGCAGAGGATTGGAGGAAAACAACAAAGATACTGATGAGGATATTGATAAAATATTGGATGATGGGATTGAAGAAGATTTCGATACAAACATAGATGAATTGCAAAAAAGAAATATAGATAACAAAAGAATAAAGAAGATTGATCAATCGAAAAAACGAGCTGTAATAGAATCTGTTTTTGATGAAAGAACTGTTTTTTCTTTGAATAGGATATTGGTAAATGGTCCTTTAGATCGGGTAGAAGGTGTAATTTCGGCTGGAAAGGAAGCCAATATCTATCTAGGATATGATTTAAAAGGAAATGAAGTTGCGATTAAAATATATAAGATTGATAGTAATACTTCAAAATGGATGAGGAATTATATTATCGGAGATCCTAGATTTAAAAATATACCCCGAAATGTCTCAAAAATAATTTTTTTATGGGCAAGCAAAGAGTTTAAAAATCTTAAAAGAGCACATAAAGTAGGTCTAAGTGTCCCAAATCCTTTATTCATTAAAAATAATATTTTAATCATGGAATATATAGGATTTGGGCCCATTCCGGCTCCACTTTTAAAGGATATTACAAAACCAAAAGAGCCTATTAATCTAATGAATGTAATATTAACATTTATAAAAGAGTTATATCAAAAAGCAAAATTGGTTCATGGAGATCTCAGTGAATTTAATATCTTATATCATAATCAAAAACCAATTGTAATAGATATATCTCAAGCCGTATCAATTAACCATCCAAAAGCAGAAGTATTTTTAGTACGAGACATAAAAAATATTTTTAAATATTTTGAAAAATTAGGATTAGAAATAACAAATCCTAAAGATTTTTATTACGAAGTTATTAATATTAATAGGTAAAGAATTAGAAAAATTAAAGATACATAGTTATAAAAAATTAAAATGAAAATTGGGAAAAACCGTATAGCTGTTTTGATTGGGAAAGATGGAGAAATAAAAAAGGATATTGAAGAGAAGTTAGGAGTTAGAATTAATTTAGATAGTAAAACAGGTAATTGTGAGATACTATCAAACCTTGAAGATCCAAATTATATGCCGCTAAACATCTTCACCGCACAAAAGATAGCTAATGCCATAAATCGAGGTTTTAATCCAATAAAAGCTATGAAGCTACTAGAAGAAAATTATGACCTTGAGATTTTTAATCTTTTACAAATTGTTGGAAAATCAGATAAAAGAATTAAACGTGTAAAAGGACGAATTATCGGTAGAAATGGAGAGATGCGAAAAGCTATTGAAAGATTTGCTGAAAGTTTTATCTCTGTGTATGGTAAAACAATCTCAATAATTGCAGATTACGATAATTTGCAAATTGCTAGAAAAGCAGTAAGTATGTTGATAAATGGAATGCCGCATCATGTAGTCTTAAAATTTCTAGAAGATAAATACAGTGAAAGTAAAAAAGAGCAATTTAGACAAATGTATAAACCTGAATTTTAAATATTAATTTATAAATGCATTTTTATGCATTTTTGATGCTTCTTGAATTAAATCTTTTCCATATATAATTTCTTTTAATTCCTCCAGCAGAGAATTTGTATCTTCTACATGATCATTTGAGTATAATTCTTTATATTCTTCTTTTTGATAATTTTTAAGGTGGACTTCAAAACTTTTAATTGAATAAAAGTTAGTATCATAGGATTTAAAAATAATTATATAACGAGGATAAAGATTTTTTTCTCTTAGAGAAATCGACCATCCATTAAAATATAATTCAGTTTTAAATTCAAAGAAATTTTCCCATTTCTGAATTTTCTTTATAATTCTATTTATCTCTACTTGAGTTTCGGGTGAAAACTTATTTTTCATATAAAAATTTATAGAGAGGATTATAAAAAGGAGTTGTAAAATTACCTTAATCGAAGGCAATTTCGCCTATATTAAAAATATCATCGGACAAGCCAATTTTTGAAGTCTTTTTAACATCGGATTTATACAGAGATTTATTGAAGGAATAACCGCTACCAAAAATTTGAGGAGATTTAATACCAGTTATTAAGAGCATAACCCTTAAAAGTCCATCAAATTCATCCGATACTCGAGCACCCCAAATTACCATTGAATCATTTACATCCATTTTCTCTGAAATTCTTTTAGCTACTGAGTTTGCTTCTGCTAATGTCATATCATTTCCTCCACAAATATGAATTAAGGCACCTTTAGCACCATCAATACTCACGTCTAGTAAAGGAGTATTAAGCGCATCATTGATAGCTTCTTCAACTCTATTTTCTTCACCACTAGATTCACCAACTCCAACAATTGCAACCCCACCAGTACTTAATATTGTTCTTACATCAGCAAAATCTAAATTTATTAAGGAAGGCAATGAAATCGTTTCAGTGATACCTTTAACCATCGTAGCTAAAACTTCATCAGCTACACTGAAAGCTTCAATAATAGGTAAATTTGGAGCGATTTCTAATAATCTGTTGTTATCTATAACTACTAAGGTATCTACGTAGCGTTTCAATAGATTTAATCCCATCTTAGCTTTATCTATTCGTCCAATTTCAGTCTCAAATGGTAATGTTACAACACCTACTACGATTGCTCCCTCTAATTTTGCGATTTCTGCTATGATAGGGGCACTTCCAGTGCCTGTTCCCCCTCCTTCTCCGCAAGTTATGAATACTAAGTTTGATTCTCGTAGGATTTTAGTCAAGTCTTCCCGAGATTCTTCAGCTGCTGCTCTACCAATCTCTGGATTTCCCCCAGCTCCAAGACCTTTAGTTAAATTCTTTCCAATTAATATTTTAATGTGTGATTCAACACTATCTAAATGTTGACAATCTGTATTTACTGCTACACACTTTGCTCCCCTGATCCCTATTTTCATTAGTCTATTAATTGTATTATTCCCAGCACCACCACATCCAATAATTTTAATATTAGCATAGCCAAAGTTTTCAATCTGAGGGCGAGTTATTTCTCTTTTACGTGCTTTTTTTATAAATGATTCCATAATCAATCTAATTTTAATTTAATTTGTACAAAGAATTAAAATGAAAAAATTAGAATTAATGTAATATCGTAATATTATATCATCAAATTGCTTCTATTTATTACTGAATTCAATATAATGAAAAATCTCCATCAATTTCAGAATTAAAGATTTGAATTAGACTTTTCTTATTAATGAGAAGGATATTTGGCAATAAGTATGGAAACCTATTTGAAAAAGTTAAACAATAAGCACCTGTATTAGTAACGAGGACTTTATCTCCTTTTAGTAAATTTTCAGTAAAAAAATAGTCTTTTGCTAATACATCTTGATCTGTAGGAATTATTCCAGAAACAGAAGTCTTGTATTTATGTGGTTTATCAATCTGAGAGGCATTATAAAATCTTAAAGAACAACGTGCAAACTTTGGGCAAATATGATTCCCTATATTTAAAAAAATCCATCGATCTTCACCAACCTTAACTATTTTTGAGATAAACAAACCAGCATCACCAATAAAATACCTTCCAGGTTCAAAATATATATGCTTAAAGTTTATTTGTAATCTGTCCAAAGTAGATTTTATTTCTTTGGCAATATATTTCAATTGATTTTGTGACATAATAGTTGCTTCTGGAAATCCCCCTCCAAGATTAATATTATCAATATTTATTCCGTGATCTGAGAGAAGTTTCAGATTGTATGCTATTGAGGAGATATTTTGCTTAAACTGGTTGATACTGTTCATTTGGGTACTAAAATGAGATAAAATTGTTGTAAAACAGATATTTTGATAATTTTTATACACTTTTTTTAATTCTATAATTTTCTTATCATCCAATTTAACTCCTAATTTGCTATTAAATTTCTGAGAATTTACTCGAATACAAATGTCCTGTATAACGTTATATTTCTGAGCAATTAAATTAATTTTTTTTAAATCATTTAAGTCGTAAATTATTATTTCTCTTACTTTATTTCTTACACTCAATTCTATTAATTCTTTTGATAAATATGGCCCACCAACTATTATTTTATCAGTGGGGAAACCAAGTTTAAGTGCCAACTTCAATTCAGGTAACCCTACAATTTCTGCTCCAATTCCCTCAGAAAGAACTATTTTACAAATTTCAGAAAGAAAATTAGCCTTGAATGAATAATAACAGTGGAAATTATCGAATTCCATGTTAAAAACATTGTTAAAAGTTTTTATATTATCTCTGATTCTGTTTTCCAAGAATACTAGTAATGGAGTTTTAAATCTCTTAACAATTTCATTCAAAGATATTTCATCAAGATAAATATTACCTTGTTCTTTTATTAGATATGGATTTCCTGAAATAGTTCTCAAATTCTAATCACCTAAAATTTTTTATTAAATTTTGATATGTATCGTGTGTTTCTTTCACAATAATATCCCATGTGAATTGTTGGGAGACTTTTAAATGGCCAGCAGAACCATAAATTTTTCTTAGTCTTTTATTATTTAATAGATGAATTACTTTTTTAGCAATGTCTTCAGGGTTATCAAATTCAACTAATAATCCGTCAATATTTTCCCTGATTACTTCAGGAGTTGCTCCAATCCTAGCTCCAATGACTGGTTTTCCTGCAGACCATGCTTCCAGAAAGGATATTCCAAATGCGTCACTTCGACTAGGCATAAGATAGATATCTGCTTCTTTAAATGCAGCTAATTTCTTTCTATCAAAATATCCAGTTAAATTATCAGGAGTAAAATTGATGATTCTAGTGCCTTCAAGTTTAGAAATTTTAGATAATTCTTGATTAAAAGCGATCGTTGAGGGCCCAATAAATACAAAATAAACATTATTTATTTTTTTTAGAATGTAAGGTATTGATTTTAGAATTGAAAGAGCTCCCTTTTCATAATTTTTATATCCACAAAATAAAATTAGTCTATACTTTTTTTCTTTTTTTTCAAAAAATTTCTGCTTAAAAGAATACTGTTTCGAAGATGTTTTCGGGACTTTTTCAAATTTTGAGTGGTCTACACCCATCGGAATAACTTTGATTTTTTCTGAAGAGATTGAGCATTTTTTAATTAGGAAGTCCTTCTCAAGATTTGTACAGGCAATTAGTAAATCAAATTTTTTTAATACTTCTATCAATTTAGGGTCAGAATATCGCGGATTGGAGAAATGAAAAAATGGAGTGCACACTTTTGGTTTGTTAAAAAAAGTTCCTATGATTAAACTTATAATACAATTGAAATATGGGAAAAAGGTAGAGTGAATTAATTCATATTTCATATCTGGTTTATTTAACAAAAATTCTAATAAATCCCCCAAATAAGGACCATTTTTTATGAATAATTCTAGAGAAGTATCATTTAAATTTAATTTTTTATAGGCAGGAATCGTTTTTAAATAACTTAGAATTTCTTTTACAGAAGAATTATAATTTACTGGAAATCTATTTATATATAGATCATTTACTTGATCATAATATTTATCCTTTGGATTTATAATTTTACCGCTCGGATTTCTTAAAGCTTTAAAATCTATAGCATTTGATGTGAAAATGTCTACATTATAATGATATTTTGTCGTTAAAATCTCTGCCATCCTTTGAAAATAGAATTCAGCACCAGATATTGAAGGAAAAAACCTTGTTGGAAAGTATAAAATATTATTCAAGGAGTTACCGATCCTTTTTAATTATAAATTGTAATAATATTTTATAACATGTCAAAAGATTTATTGTTTCAAGTTTTTAGAAAAGCCCAGAGAAAACAGGTAATTGATGAGGAATTCATCGCCTACTTAGAAACTATTTTTCCTGATAAATCTACAAACGTACTAGATGTTTTAAAGAAGGGGATAATAAGATATACCTATAAACCTTCCAATAGGATCGTTTGGGCGGCTAAAGGAGAAAATCAAGAGCACATGATTTATCCTAAATTATATTGTTCATGTCAAGATTTCTATAAAAACGTTGTTATTAAACAAAAGCGTCAATTTTGTAAACATCTTTTAGCTCAAACAATTAGTGAAGCTTTTAATAAATTTGAAACAGTTACGTCGGAAGATGATAAATTTAAAGAGTTTATTGGTAATCTAAAACTTAAAATCTAGGATTTTGTAAGAAACTAGTCAACTACAATTTCTTCTCGTTCCCAATGTTGTAAAAAGGTATCAAATTCTTCTAGAGTGATCTTACGTGGTATTACTATTTTTTTTATTGCCTCCAATTTTCTTATTTTAAGCATAAGTTTCTTATTTTTTCGATAAAAATTTTCAGCTTTAGGATACTCTTCTTTAAATATTTCTTTCAATTTTTGTAAATCCACATTGACCAATTCATCGTAGTATTCAATAACAAAATTACATAGAGGATCTATTGATATCTCGAAATTAAAGGCATCAACACGTTTTAACGCCAAAGGATACGCTTGACAAGCTAATGGTTTAGAATCATGGACGGTACAACCTTTTTGGTCATAATAAAATGGACACCCTTCATTTTCATTATCTAATCTTATCCGGTATGTTAAAATCAATATTTTTTCATTCTTAATATCTGGAAATACTAAATCTTCTATGATTTTAAATTTCACATGACGTTCTTTTGCTATTTCAATTAATTTGTCTGCTTCATCTGGATAAATTGGAATTCTTTTTACATAATCACCAGGAACTTCATGACAACATGTACCACACAATCTACATTTATATTGTTCCAACATTTTTAAAAAATATTTTTTTTAACAAGGAGAATAAAATTTAATGATCAATTTAATTTTTCGATAATACGATTATATTACTTTTACAATAAATCTTGTGTCTACTAGGATAATACATTGTTTTTAAATTGATAAAATCACCCTATTATTAGGGAAAAATTTTAACTTATAAGGTTTAATTTATGGAAGGAATAAGAATCATAAAACATAATAATTTAAATAAAGAAGATTTTATTAGGCCGATTTGTATTTTAGGAATGCCTGGTATTGCTGATGTTGGTAAATTTGCTTTAGATTCTCTTATCGGTCAACTTAATGCCCAAAATTTAGTTGACATTATTTTTGATGATTATCCCGCAGGAGCTATTGTAGATGATAGTTTATTATCTGCTCCTAAAGCGGAAATATTATATTGGAAAGATCCAAACGAGTTGAGAGATATAATGCTAATTACTGCTGATGCCCAAAGTCTCACTCCAAAAGGGATATATAAAATATCTAATTTTCTTACTGAGCTTATTCATAAATACGGAATTAAATTGATAATTGCCTTAGGAGCATATCCTGTTAGCAGTAGAAAAATAAACACAAAATTACCCAATATCTTTCTTAGTTCAACAAACCAAGAGCTATTAATGCATTATTTGGTTGAAAGTAATTGTCAAAAGATCCAAAAAGGTGTTATCATTGGTGCGAATGGTTTGATTCCAACGTTAGCAAAAGCTCGATTTAACATTGATGGATTAGTTTTTTTAGCAGAAACAGATAATATTGCTATGATTAATGAAGATATAACAGATTTGAAAGCTTCAATTACTCTCTTAGAAATGCTTAAAAAATCCTTTACTTTACCGATTAAAAAGAAATATTCCTTAGAAAATATTGAGGATATTACAAAAAATCTTCAAATTAAAAGAGATCAACTAGAAAAAGATCTCGATTCTCTACAAGTTGTAGATACAGAGGATAAACGAAAGTCATTATATATCTAAAGGAATTTATTTTATTTTTACCTCTTCTTATTAGTAAACTCTTTTTTCTTGAAAGAATTAAGGAAAAAGTATTTTAATTATGGTTAATTTAGATAAAATATGAAATATGTGTGTGCTAGGAAGAGTTGCGGGAAGGAAGTCAGCAAAAAAGAATTAAGTGCTCTTCCAGGTATTAAATGTTCTCACTGTGGATTTCGTATTTTGTATAAGAAAAGACCAGATGTAATTAAACGAATTAAAGTTCGTTAATTCTAATTTTTTTACTAAAAATCCAGTTAAATTTTAACCAATTTTAAAGGGTAAAAGAAGAAATTTTTTTTAGGGATTTATTTCAAATTTTAAATGGTTAACTAACTCTTTATACCGATTTCTGATAGTTGCTTCAGTAACCCCGGCGGCTAAAGAAATCTCTTTTTGAGTACGTCGTTCTCCTTCTTGTATTGCTGCAACATACAACGCAGCACCAGCAAGCCCAGTAGGTGCTTTTCCCGCAGTGATACGGTATTGTTTAGCAAGTTTTAAAATTGAAGCAGCCCTATTCTGAGTTCTTCCAGAAAGTTTTAGTTCAGCACAAAACCTTGGAATAAAATTTATTGGAGAGGAGACTTTTATATTTAAGTTAAGTTCGTTTAGTATTAATCTATAGCATCGCGCCACTTTTTTTTTATCTACAGAAGCAAATTCAATAAAATCATCTAGAGTTTTTGGGATGCTATTTAATCTACAAGATAAATAAATTGAGCCGACTAACATCGCTTCAATTGATCTTCCCCTTATTAAATTTTTATTAGCCATTTTTCGATAAATATGGGCAGCGGATTCCTTTAAATCCTTAGAAAGATTCAATTGCGAAGAAAATCTATCTAATTCGTTCATTGCATAAGCCAAATTTCTATCAATAGACTTATTTGTTCGTGTTCTTACATGCCACTTTCTTAACCGGTACACCTCCGCTTTCATTTTAGGACTAATTGTCTTTCCAAATGCATCTTTATTCTTCCAACCAATCATTGTACTTAGTCCTTTATCATGAAGAGTAAGTGTTGTAGGAGCCCCTACTCTCACTTTTTTATTGGCTTCTTCAGAAGTGAATGCTCGCCACTCAGGACCGGAGTCTATAAGTCTTTGGCTCAATACTAAACCACAAACGTTACAAATGATCTCACCGCGAGATTCATCTGAGATTACATTTTCATTACCACATTCTGGACATAAAGTGAAATTTTTTTGAGGGAATGTAAGATCCAATAATACCAACCCGTTAAAAATTCTCTTCTTTAATTTTCATAATTGATCTTGCACATTTAAATGTTTGCGTTTTGAGGATTTATCCATTAATAAGAAACTCAGTTTACAATTTTTGAATTTAGGGTTAGATCGTAAAATTTTAATAAGTTCTTTCTTTTCTTAAATATAATGCGACATTATTATAAGTCCCATGGAAAATGTTGTTATCTCCGATCTTTTCAATCAACATGACTAATCTGTAATGCTATTATATTATGGTGGGGATATACTCATGGAAATAAATTTTTTTTTGAACAACCCCCTTAAGGGTAATTGGTAAGATATATTTGTCGGCATCGTAAAGAATTGTTTAGTAAAAAAAACCCTATCCAATCATTGTTAAAAAACCAAAAGAACTTTTAGAAAAACAATCTTTAAGTTGCTTTATATGCGGGAAATTATTTAAAAATACGAATAACTTACACAATCATTTAGAAATTTTAAAGGAGACTAATATTTCTCATAAGTTATTTTTTATGAATAGAATTTCCTTTGAAGATAACTATAAAGAAATTTCTCAAATAGTGGCCAAAATAAAACTTAAAATAAGCCAAAATTCGGGAAAATTAATATAAAAAAGCAGAATAAAATAGATTAAAATTATGTTATCGATAAATTTTTAATAAATTAGTATATAATTATTTTATAACAAAACTAAATGACTTTAGATATTATTATATTTAAAAAGTACCAAAAGAAGGAGGAAAAAAGATGCCAGTAGATCCTGCAACCGCGGTCTATAATTTGATGCAAGGAGATCCAAACATAATAGCAGCAGCAGTAATAAAAGGGAGAGAAATTATTTATACCACAGATAATTGGGATATTAGTGGAGATATTGACAGAATAGTAACAAGTTGGACTGGTCAAAATGCTCAATTCATAATGGTTTCTGGAGTAAAATATTCGATGTTGCAAATGGAGACAGAACGTTTAGTGGCTATATCTTTAAAAGGTGAAGGAAGTATATGCGCAGCAAAAGATGATGAGCATAAACTTATATGTTATCTTCAGCCCGATGGAGATGCTCGTGGAGCTATAATGGATGTTCAAAGAACTGTAGGGTCTATGAGCACACAAGGACCATATCTGGATGATAGCTCACAAATGGGCCAAAAGGCAGCTCAGATGGGTGGAGCAGCCTCTACGGGAGCTTCATCTTCAGTTGGTGCTGGTCCAAGTGTAGATCCTCAACTAAAAGGGGAAATTCAATCATTTCTAGATTGGATCAAAGATAGTGAAGGCTTAGCTGGTTATATTAATTATTATCTTCAACAAAATAATGCTCAGATCATTTCAGAATTATCAAAAATATATAATGAGCTAAGACAAATTTTTGGTGTTTAATTTAAAATTCAATTATTAAACGATCTCCCAAATAATTGTTATAACATTAATCTTTTCAATAAATATTCTATTCTCAATTAATTATTTCTTTCTTGTATGATTTTAGACAGAAGTGATAATTTCAAATTACAAATAAATAAATTTTTTATTATTTTAGGATATCATAATAATATAATTCAATTTTACAAAAAGTGTGAGATTTTTGGCTAAAAAAGATAGAAGTAGTGAAACCAAAACATCTATTTCAAAAAAGGATAAAAATAAGGAGCCGGACAAAAAAACTGAGAAAACTGAAAATACAAAAGCTTCTTCTAAAAAAGAGAAAGAAATAAATTCGAATTATTTAACAAAAGAACACTTAAAACTAGATATCCCAGTTGTCCCCGAAGCACCAAAGAAAAAAGAAAAATTAACTTTAGATACCTCAAAGGTATCAAATGATGTATTAGAAAGAATGAAAAAATTTAAATCACCTGACATAAAAGTAGTATTAGTAAATTGTGACAGATGTAAAGCAGTTATCCCTGTTCCAGTTCCAAAAAAATCGGTATTAGATTCGGAGTTACCAGTAGTCCCTATAAGCTATGTCCATAAAAATCTTGAAAATGAAGATCAACATTGCCTAACAATTCATCTAGATCATGATTTTGATATTCGAAGGCAGAGATTATCTGATGTAGTAATATCTTCTGATTAAAAAATGCTCATATTTGAAATTTTATGCGAAAAAACCAATAAAGATAGGTATTTAAAAAGGATCAATTCAAAAAATGAAGCTTTTAGTTGAAGAGAATATAAAAATTGAAGATAATACAATATACCTAGAACTCTTTAAATTACATAAGAGTTTTCTTTTAATGATTTCTGATCACCCCGATATGGGCATAGGAAATGTAACATTATGTAGCCCTCCTGTGATCGAAGGAATAAAAGCGCCTACGGCATCTTATAGTCTTTTTGGTCTAAATACAAAATTATTAAGTACTGTTATAGCTGAAAAAGCAACAAGTTTTCTAAAAGCACCAGTGCTTCTACTTTTATTTCTAAAACATAAAAAGAGTGATGAGGAGATAATAAAGCCATTAATCAATTTCCTAAATAATGTTTTAGAAAAAACTCTGGCAAAACTAGAGTAATGCAGGGAGTGGGATTCGAACCCACGAAGAGCTATCTCACCGGATATCCCATTACTTATTATGTTAATCAACGGATAAAATAATAAATAGATCTTGATTCCGGTTAATAAGGATTATATTCCAAAAAAGTCCGGCACCGTTGACCAACTTGGTTATCCCTGCTTGAAGAATTGTTAATTTTTTTATATATTCATTAAATGAAATTATTATTTTAATTTTTTCAGAAACTATCTTAAAAAAAGGACAATAAGAAGTAATTTTCTGATTTTTTTGTCTTTTATTTAACCAAACATTGGAAGTATAAACATCACTAGCATCATTACTACTAGCATAACAATCAAGAAAATACATTGTAATCTTCCTTTTCTTTTCTGTTTCCTCTCTGATTCAAAATAATTATCTTTACAACCTTGACTACAAAATTTTTTATCAGTAGGCATTGCTTTACCACAGATTGGGCAATGACTATGAGGTCCCCATTTTTTTTTAATTTGATCTTTCCATGAAGATTGAGACATTTTTTAACTCGATTTTATGAGGGTCAATATAGAATAATAAAAATTAGAAGATTAAAATAATTTATCAAAGATTTTCAATCAGTAATAATAGTACAAGAAAAAACTTCTTCACCATTCCAATATTTTTCAAACTGTTTAAGATCTTTACCAGACATAATTATAGTTTTAATATTACTTCTTTTTAAAATTTGTAAAGAAACGGCATCAAAAATTCGATATTCTCCTGCTGCTGCTTGTTTATCTCCAGATGATCTAATAATTATTTCCTGCAATTCTTCATATTTTAAACTTTTTAACAATTGAGCATCATCAAATTTCTTGGGATCTTTATCATAAATTCCTCCAACATCTGTAAGAATTACTAGTTCTTCAGCATTTATGAACTCCGCTACTTCAAGGGCAACAGAAGTTGTTGATTGTCCTGGTTGTAACCCACCCATAACGATGATTTTATGAAAGAGTAATGCCATAGAAAGTTCTTCTATTGATTTTGGAACTAATGGATATGCGAAATCTTGAAAAGAAGCTATTAACAATTTTGAATTTATTCGAGACAGATCAATTCCAAATGTATCGCATAATGCTTCATTTCCCTGAAATAATCTTACAGAATTTATATAATCCCTTGCAATTATACCCCCGCCACATACAATAACGTGATTTCCAGAATATTCGCTTTTTTTGAAGATTTGGCAGAATTTTTTAATCTTCTCTGTGTCAAGTTCTTTATTCTCAGAAAATAATAATGACCCACCTAATTTAATTACACTTTTACCTTTCATAATATTTTCATTGAAATCTTCTTTGTATTAATATATAGTAGATTAGATAAAATAAGTTATTTTAGGTTAATGTCTAAAAGAACTAAAAAAGTAACAGTTGAAGTACCACATAGAATCTCCGGATTTTTTGAGATTGTTGATAAAATTAAAGGAGTTAAAATAGATGACCCCGAAAGAGTTGGTTCTCGAGGAGCAGGACTTTGTCTCGGTGCTAAAGGACAAACTGAAATTATCACTGAAATTCTCAGACCAAACAATGAATTTAAGGTAGAAATATACATCAATGGCAATAAATTGAATCAGGGGGCTGAAACTACATCTTATATTGTAGAGTATATTAAAAAATTAATTAAAACCCCTTATAAAATTAGAATCAATCATTCTTTTGATCTACCGGTCGGATGTGGGTATGGTGCGAGCGGTTCGGGTGCATTAGGAACTATCTTTGGTTTGAGCGATTTATTTGATTTAGGTTTATCATATCAAGAGAAAGGTAGAATCGCTCATATTGCAGAAGTAGTGAATCATACAGGTTTAGGAACTGTTTGTGGGCAATTGAATGGGGGTATAGGTATAGTAAAAGAACCGGGATATCCATGTGTATATGAAAGGATTATCACACCACCAAATATAAGAATTATTTGTGGTTCTTTTGGAATGATTCATACAAAATCTATATTAACAGATCCTGTTTTAAATCTTAAAATAAAGGAAGCAGGTAAAATTGCGCTAAAGAAATTGATTAGAAACCCAAATATAAAAGAATTTATGAATAGTTCACTTGAGTTTGTAAATAATACTGAAATTCTTGATATTTTAAATTTACCAAAAGTAAAAGATTTAATTGAGGATTTAAACAGGTTGGATATTATTGGCGCCAGTATGAATCAATTGGGTCGTTCAGTTTATGCAGTATGTGGACAAAAAAATGAAAAAGAGGTTTTAAATATCATGGAATCCTATAAACCTGAAATAAAAACTTATACTACCTCAATACAAAAAAATAATTCTATTCTATCAAAAATAAAATAAAATTCTTTCTTTCATTTGTTATTTTTAATCATGTTTTCTATTTTATTAAGATGGAATCAACTTCTTAAGAAAGTCTGAAATTATTTGCATATCTATTAGAGAATTCTGTTTTTAACTCTTCAATAAGCTCTGTTTTGATTGACCCATTAATTCTATCATATCCCTCACATACAACAGATCTTACTCCTATAATATCAGGTGAAATATTAATTAATAAGGGAATATCTTTTTTCCTTAGGTTTCCCGCCAATGCTACCTCAAGATTCGAATCTTTCGCTTTATTTTTAAATTGTATTAGTTGATCTACAGATAAAAAATCAAATAGTCCTCTTGTATCTTTAATATACGTATCGAGCATAGCAATATCGGCACCAGATTCTAAAGCTATTGAGGGGATACTCAAAAATTCAGGGGAAGAATTCATTCTAATTCGATCAGCATATCCAGCAACGACAACTTTTATTTCATTATTATAATCTTTTACTGCCTTTACAACTTTTTTCATTAATATTATTCCCATTTTTTCATCTTTGGGACCCTTTAAGCCTACTTTTATTATATCTGCACCAGAAACCGCTGCACCAAGAGCTGCTAATGAGGCTGAACCCGGTAAATTTGGAAAGTCTCCTATAGTTGCGCTTAGGAGTTGAGGACTATCAGGGGGAATTAAACTCTTCATTTCATTAATAATCCACGGGAAATTTGCTCCTAGTGACCCCTCATCAGGATTTTTACAATCAATATAATCTATTTGACTGGCCACAATAATTTTTGCTTCTTCAACTGTTTTAGGACTAATTAAAAGTCGTATTTTATGGGACAAGGTGTATTCTTATATAATGTAAAAATATTAAAAAATTTATGTAGGATAAAAATTAAGAAAATTCATTTTCTGAGAGCTAATAATAAGGTGAATAACGTTTTATAGAGAATAGTTGAATAAATTGAATAATTAGAAATAGTATTAAATTTTATAATTTTTAAACTAGATCTAAGAATTCCAAAACATTTATTTTTGTATAATTTTATATAAAAATTTAAATTAAATCATTTTTATTAAATATAAAAAAAAATCAAGAGTTTATTATGTCACCTAAAGAAATTACAAAAGTGGATATTACTAGTGAAGTATTCAAAGAACCAATAGAAGTAGTCAAACAATTATCTTCAAACTTAAATCTAAAATATACAAAAGTTATTCAAACTTATGTTATGGAAGATCGAAGCTTAGAGTTATCACTAGAGGATCAAGGTTCAGGTTATTTCAAAGGTAAAGTTGTCTGGATTGGAAATAAGAAGGATGATACAGAAGGATCCATATTTTGTGTTGACACTAAAGATGAATTAAAGCAAATTAACCCCAACGCAGAGAATACTGAAAATGTAACGTTAGATATTAAAAGAGGTTTAATAAAAATATCTACCGCATCAAAAACTAAATGTTCTGTATGTGGAAAAAATATCGAGATTTTTGATGAAGTTACTGGCTGCCCTATATGCGAAGCAAAAGCTCATAAAGACCATTTAACAGATTGGGTTAGAATGAAACAAACTTGTCCAGTATGTAAAAAATCTTTAAATGTCTCTAGTACAGGCGTAATTTTTATAGATTAATTTTTTTAATTTATTTCAAATTTCTTAATTTTTCAACCTTTAATGTCCCGTCATATAATGCTGTAGCTATTAATATGCCAGAGAAGTTATGCTCTTTATAATCCAAGACATCTTTAAAGTTCTTTATACCACCACCTACAAAGATATCTCCATCAAAATTATTTAAAATATCCAGATAAAGTGCGGGAATACCTCCAATTTTCTGGCCTACTCTAAATAAATCCAATAGTATAATACTTCTTATACCTAATGATTCGATTTTTTTTATGATATAAATTGGTTTTTGATACTTTATATCTTTTGCTTTTGATAAAATCTGTCCCTTATACATATCAATACTGATAATAATATTATTTGGCTTTAGGATTTCTATACTTTGATTGATAACTTTAAAACTTTTAACAGTTTCTAAACCCAATATTAGACTTTTAATTTTAATTTCCTTAAAAAGTTTAATTTCTTTAAGATCAACAATCCCTGGATCTAAAATTATTTCAATATTAGAAATATCTAATATAGTATTTAATATTTGAAAATTTGGGGTTTTATTAATAATAGAATCTAAATCTGCGATATAAAATTCATACAATTCAAATTTTTTTTTAATAGCTCTAATGATATCTACTGGGTCGGAGGATTGAAAAAAATTAGATTTTAATGGTCTATACTTTGTTCTTTCTCCTTTTTTGGCATGTACTGCCGTAGAATTTAAAATATCTATTACGGGTATAATTTTAAACGGTTTCATTTATAATATTTTTAAACTAATCATTAAAGTCTTTAAAAAGATTTACTATGCATCAGTTATATCTGATAATTTTTCTTTATTGAGATTTGAAAAATTACCTTTATGTAATACTCTTTATTTTTAAAAGAATACCTTTTTTTAATTACAATTAAATAAATTTTTTTTTAAATAATCCAGACTAAAATAATTTTAGAACCAAAATAATTTTTTTTTACAATGTGATTGAAATGAAGACTGAAGTATATGTCAATAAAATAATTGAAGATACAGGCCTAACAAGAAAAGAAATTCAGAATTTAATTGAAGATAAGAAGAATGAATTAAAAGGATTAATATCTGATGAAGGGGCTTTATTTATCATTGCAAAAGAGTTGGGAGTAGATATTAAAGGAGAAAGTAAAGATCTATTAAAAGAAATTGAAATTTTTATTTCTGATATTACTCAAAATATGAAAAATATAACCTTATATGGGAGAATCAAAGAAGTTTATAATGTAAATAGTTTTGAAAGAAATGATGGGACTAAGGGATATGTAGGTTCATTTTTATTGCATGATAACACTGGAGATGCTAGAATAGTACTTTGGGATAATCAAGTGAAAATTTTTACTGAACCTAATTTTGAAAAAAATGAGTTAATTAAAATTATTAATGGGAGTGCAAAAAAAGGAAAGTATGAAAATATTGAGATTCACGTGGGGAGTTATGGAAAAGTTATATTATCACCAGAAGATGTAGATTATAAAAAATACCCCAAAATTACGTTCAAATCTATTAGTATTAATGATATTAATTTAAATCTTAATTCATTATCTTTAGAAGGAAAAATTATCCAACTATTTCAAAAAAGAGAATTTACTAGAAAAGATGGTGAATTAGGATATGTACAATCCTTTACATTATTAGATTCAACCGGATCCATAAGGATTACGTTTTGGAATGAAGATACTGAAAAATTAAAAACATTAGAAGTTAATGATGTCATATCAATTACCAGCTTAAACCCCCGATTGAGTACTTTAGATTCAAAGACTGTAGAACTTACGGCAAATAGAAATACAACTATTACAAAAAAGACTGCAGATATAGATATTAAGGGAGAATCTGTAAAAAATGTAAAACAACTTCAGAATAGAAGAGGCGTGGTTTCATTTAAAGGAATAATAACTTCAGTTGATAATATAAAGTCAATATCCTTAAAATCTGGAGAAGAAGTTTCTTTATTAGGATTTATTGTTAGTGATAATACTGACGGTATTAGAGTCACAATCTGGCGTGAAGAAGCAGAAGAATATTCAAAACTTTTAACTGCTGGACAAGGATTATCGTTGAAAAATGTACTAGTAAAATATAGTAATTTTTCAAGTAGGAATGAAATCTCTTTAATTAATGATTCATCGCTGGAGTTAATTGATCTCGATATAAAAAACCTAAAAAGTATTGAAGTATCTGGAAAAGAGAAGCTAACTAATTTTTCCGGTAATTATATTAAAATCGATACAATTAATGCCCCTGGTATAATTGAAATAAAAGGATTTATTGCAAAAGATCTCAATAAAATAACGGTTTATGAAGCGTGTAAAAATTGTATGAGAAAAGTTGAAAATTGTACGTGTGATAAAACAGAAGACACTGAATATCGGATGATTTTAAACCTAATCATTGATGATGGAACGGGAACAATTAGAAGTACTTTTATGGGAGATTTAGCAGAGAAATTAATAGGAGTAAAAACAGATAATATTGTACAAATAAGAGAAACCCCCGAATTCGAGAAATTCCTGGAAAAGAAGTCCTCTGAGTTCTTAGGAAAAGATATTATTATTAAAGGAAGAGCCAAATTTAGTGATTTTTCAAATCAATACGAGATTTCCGTATATGATTTTAGAGATATTAATATTGATGAGGAATTAGAAAGAGTAATGAAAGAAATTAAAATCTAATTTGAACCTTTTACCATTATTGAGATATTAAACAAATACTACTATATTTGTCAGGATTCTCTATAATATCATTGAATGAATCTAAAACTCTATCTCGTGTTAAATTTTTAAGGTGCATATTAAAAGGCCAATACCCTATGATGATATCCCCTAGGTTTTTCACATTACCAATTAGATATCCAATTTTTGTCCCATCTGATTTATATGTGGATAGAATAACGAGATAATAATTAAAAGAATAATCTACTGATGGATTTCCAATTATAAGAACTTCTTCGATGTTTTGAAAATTTATTACATGATTAATTTTTTCACTTGTGTTTTTAAATTCTCGGAATTTATTAGGAAGAGAGAGAGGTTTATCTAACTCTAAATTTATAAAACTTAAAGTAAGATTTTTATTTTCAAATTGCTCAAGTGCACTGAAGATTACTTTATAAATAACTGAATTCATAGTAACTTTACTAAACTAGATTTTTATTAATCTATATAATACTAGGGTTTTCCAACTTCCTAAATTAATTTGATAGTCTATCGTGTGAAAGGATTATTCCTGAATAAGAATATTTTCCTCAGGGAATCCTAAATCAATTAAGAATTTTTTCATTTTAAACCGATGATCCCCTTGGAGTTCAACTATATTATCCCTAACAGTTCCACCAGAAGCGCATTTTTTTTTAGCTTTTGTCAATATATTCTTTAGGTTTACATCGAAATTACCGATAAATCTAACAACGGTAACAACCCTCCCCCATTTCCTTGTATCATTAGAGATCACTATTTGTTGCTCATCAGCACTCAAACTATCACATATACATAGTTCTTTTGGAAAACTACATATAGGACAAATCTCGTCGTCTTTAATACTCTCTTATCACAACCTTTATTGTTTAAACTTTTTAAAATTTAAATCTAAAAAATAATAGAATAAAATCTTATAAAAATCTTTTTCATTTTAGAGAGAAGCTTTGATGAAATATTTCAAATTCATTTGTTATGATTTGTTAATTAAAATAATTTTCTCCAGATTGTTTGAGATTTCAAATCTAGGTTTTAAAAAATTGTATTGAATTACTAACCAAAAAAGTATTTAAAGCAAAATTTTTATTATTTATCAGTAAGCTTATTCTTTATGTCAGAATATTTGTGTGATAGATTAAAATGCAGAGCTCATGGATTTTTAAGGTAATTGTTGCTGGTGCAGGTGGTGTAGGAAAAACTGCGATGATCACTCGATATTGCACCGGAAAATTCGAAGAGGGTTATAAGATGACAATAGGCGCTGGATTTCATACTAAATCTGAAAATCTAGACAATGGAGAAGCTGTCAAAATGCAACTTTGGGATTTTGCGGGTGAAAAGCGATTCCGTGAACTCTTGCCTGATTATTGTAAAGGAGCTAGTGGTGCATTTATATGTTTTGATATTAGTGATTATGATACATTTAGAGAAATACCTGAATGGTTAAAAATAATACGCCAAAAAGCTGGTTTCATTCCTATAATTCTCCTAGGGATGAAATGGGATCTTCAAAACCATGAGGTAGATTTTGATATAGCAAACGATTATGCTACGAAAGCAAAATGTAACCAATGTGTATTCTGTTCATCAAAAGAAAACATTAATATCATCGAATCATTTCAAGCTATGGCAAAATGGCTGATTTATTATGCTGCTCTGTCAGATTAATATAAAATTTTGCGTTTATATTCTGATTTTAATTTATATACCCTTTAAATAATAGAGAAAAAGCTAAATATTATATTTAATAAATTTATATATTAGAAAAAATATTTCAATTGTGCCTCCGTAGCTCAGCTAGGTAGAGCACCCGCCTTAAAGGTGTGCCAAAAGCACCCGGCTTAGGTATTTGGAATCTTAAAATATCTCCGGAAGTTAACCGGGCGGTCGCATGTTCGATTTCATTGTTCAATCTCTAAGCATGACGATAACCATGCCGGGGGCGCATATTTTACTTTTATCTTGAGCTTTATTGTCTTTAAAAGCGGAGTTCTAGATAATATATCGATTTTATAAAATTTTCTTACGTATAAGTATTTAAATGGAAAATCTTTCAAAAAAAGGAATATCTTTTCATTATTCTATATTTCTTCATACAAATTTTTGAAGCCGCTAAATTAAGCTTTCCCCTTTTCTATAATAGTTAGGAAATCAATTATCTTAGAAAAAGGTTTTATAATGATAAATTGGTGCTCCTACCGGGATTTGAACCCGGGTCACCAGGGTGAAAGCCTAGCATTCAAGTACTTATTCAAATAATAAATATTGCTTGGCCGGACTACACTATAGGAGCAGTATTTATTTTATTAAAATTTATAAAATTATTAATGATGTAATTAATTTTGGGTTAAAAATTTTATGTTTAAAAGTCTATATAATGCGGGAAGGGAGATTTGAACTCCCGAACTCCTACGAGAATGG
>JAEOTV010000238.1 GCA_016839635.1 Promethearchaeota archaeon
ATGTTATAATCCCCCTTATGAGGAAGTCCTTAAACTAAAAAGAAAGTATGGTTCTTTTCAATATCAAATTGTAACTCGTATCCAAAAATTACACGGTTTTGATTGGGATAGATATAATACCAAAATTAAAAGGCTTCTTGAATGTACAAAATTCAAGAACAATTTTCAGATGATACTAACAGATGGTTGGATGAAATTGGATCTTAAGAAGCAGCTAATTTAAATTAGGAACTCTTTTTAATTTGAATATACATCCATGCAAGAGTAGGTTTGATAGAATAATCTTCAATCGATATAGCTGAAAAAAGTTTTCGTAGTTCTGTTGGGGTATAACTTGATTGAATGGAACCTAATGGTTCGTTAACTTCTCTTAGGGGTCTTGGAACAGCTACTTTGGTGACAAAGGTTAAAAATCCATAAAAGAATATGATATTTAAGGAAAATGCCTTTAAGATCTCAATTCTATTTTTAATGACTAATTTTAGTGTATTGTTTAGCCAACTATCTAATTCTAACATCAGTTTTTCAAAAGATAAATGTAATGATTTGAGATCGCAATGAGTTTCGCTTATCCTATAAATCCATCTTAAAAAGAGATGAATTCCACCATAATCGGTGATATAACGGTGAAATTTATATATGAGGTAAAAAGTTAGACATGCGGGAGCCCAAGAAAATCCAGCAACCGTATAGATAATATCAAAAAATGTTTCCTCAACACCTGCAAATAATCTCACTATGCCAAAGATTGAGAAGATAATGGCTATTGATAGTGCGAGAACGGCAGCGTATGATACCCAATTCCATTTATTAAAATTCTTTCCGAAAACTACTATTAAAATACTAAGATATGCAGTTGGAAATATCAAAAGTAATATTCTTCCGATCAATTCATTTGCGATACCAATCTGGAAAATAAAAGCTTCAAGAAAATAACCAACAATATTCAATAAATAGAGGAAGATGCTTAAAGTTAGAAGTAAATACGAGATGCAATAATGTTTTGTTTTGTACTTAGTGCCATAATATTCTTTATGAAATGGTGTTATTGGATTTGAATGAAAAGCATTATATTGCAGAAAATCTACTGTTAATCTGTTGGACTGCCAAATTGCTGTCGGAAAACACTTTGAGGTGTCCTCTATGGAACTTCTCAGCGGCTTTTAATGTATTAATATTAGCGTTATATTCTGCTGTATTGTTAGTAGCATCTCCTATTAAGCCATATCCTTTATGAATTATTACATTATCATTAACTAATAGAAAAGCATAAGCAGCAGAACCAAGATTACCCCGTGCAGCACCATCTGTATATATCTTTAAAAAATCATCTTCGTTAATCGGAAGTCTACTCATAATTATCCAATAATTCGGTTTTAAATAAGTTTTATCATAGAAATCATTCTTTAATTTCGCTTTTGTAATATGGAATTATTTTGCCTAGGATCCAAAAACTTGAGTAGAAAGTAAATGGTAAATCGAATACTTAAATTATATATGATCTCAAATCAATTGAATCCAAATAATCCAAGATATCAAGGAAAATCAAGAAAAAAATAAGGAACTATTTGTTTTTGGTTTTTGATTTTTATCACAAAGGTTCCATAGGTATAGAGAAGTCTTTCAATTATTTTTAAAAATAAAAATTTCATTGATTTCCAAAAACCCTTGCCAGAATTAACGTAGATCCTAAGATAATAATATAAATCATTGAATAAATATTGTATATTGAATTTTGGTGCTATAATATGCTTTTCCCATGAATTGTAATATTCTTGATTTAATTGATAAATTATATATGATTTAGATACAAGTCTTTTATTCATTAGAGCTCTGATAATTGCTATTTGAGATCCCTTTCCATATCTTAACCAATTCTTACAAAAGTGGAGAAGATTATTTGAAAAATCATGATATACGAGAGCTTTCTTTTCTTTAAAGAAATAATAACCATTTCTTTTCAATCTTAGACATAAATCTGTATCTTCTCCTCCAGCAAAAGAAAATTCAGTACTAAAACACCCAATATCAATTAAAGGTTTCTTTTTAAAACAACAGTTAACAGTAGGTAAGTAATAAAGATGTCTTGGGGCTTCAAGTGTTTTATGTTCGGTAAAATATTGACTAATTATATCATTATTTATAGGTTTTACGATTCCACCAACTCCAACTAATTTTGATTCAGAATTTCTAAGTCTGTGTGTAATATGTTTTATCCAATCTTTTGTAACAATTACATCATCATCAGCAAAAGCAATTAATTCATTTTTTGAGCTGTAAATACCTAAATTCCTCGAATCAGCAGGGCCTTTATTTGATGACTTTAAAATTACTTTTTTATCGTATTCTCTTTTAATTTTTTGCCATTTAGTAAGTAAATCTTTAGTATTATCCTTAGAATTATCATCCACGATGATAATCTCATCGGGAATTGGATTTAATTGATCTAGACTTTTTAATAATCTAACTAATTTTGTAATTCTATTATATGTTGGAATTACAATAGAAACTGGGATTTTTTCGCTCAAGCTTTATTTAACACCTTAGATTTTCCTTAAATTAACGTCTATGTGGCAAGGCATCATTCCACATGCTCTTTTACATGATTTCATTTTTGCTTTCTCGGCTATAGCTGTTTTTCCGTTCCATATTTCATCTAGAGAATTAGTTAGGATATTTCCTATCATATTTTTTGGCTCGATGGCCCAATTAAAACAGAATTTCACATTACCACTCTCATCTACGATTAAGTTTTGTTCATATGCTTTGCATGGATTAATATAATCAGGTAAATATTCTGGATCTGTGAAATATGATTTCCACAATTCCATTTCTTCTTTTGGATTCAAGAGAAAACTACCATAATTAGATTTACTAAGAAAATCTATGTTTTTTATAATCTCTTTATTCAGAATTGGAAATCCGTCGAATTTTTCATACCATTTGGAGGGTATTATATCCAAACCGAAAGGATATTGTATTGGCTGGAAAAGTATACCATCTAATCCAAGTTTTTCGAAAAAATTAACGTGTTCTGAGAGGGAATTAATATTCCATGCACCAAGGATACTTTGGACATAGAGTTTTATAGGATAGTTCTTTTTTTTTTTTAGATATGTCATTTGATTTATAATTTTAATTAGATGCTTAAATAAACCAGGCATTCCTCTCAGATTATCATGAATCTCTGAATCATGAGAATCAATTGATATTGATATAGCTGTCAAACCAGAATTTAAGATCTTTTTTAAATTAGTCCTAATTAGAGAACCATTTGTGTTAATATAACTGTTAATTTTATTCTTTTTACAGAATTTTGCAATTTTAAAGACTTGCTCAGGATAAAGAAAGGGTTCTCCTCCAGTAAAAATAACAGAAAAAAAATTCTGATAGTTTTTATTCTGATTTTTTAACCATTTAAAAAGTTTTTTTAAAAAGTTAACCTTATCATTCAATTTCAGTGCTTCTTTTGGATCTTTATTTTTCCATATTGTACATAGCCTGCATCTCAAATTACACTCTCTTGTTATTTGTAAAAATAATCTTAGTGGAATCAATTCCATCAATAAAAAATTTGAAATTTCTTGAATTTTATAATGCTAATTAATATTAAAATATCTCCTCTTTTAATCGAATATTTGTAATCATTAGTTCAATTTGCTTTTATATAGGATTCACCTTACCAAAGTTCGTTAAAGATAGATTCATAAAATAGAGATTTTTTTTTATTTTTATATTAATCAAATCATCTAAACATAATACGCAGATATTACACTACTTTTGTGGCAACAATGTCGACCTTCTATTCTAAACTTATTATAAAAAAAAGATTTCTATTTCTATCTAGCATGTAATATTTTTTTAATATTTGAATGCCTAAATCAAGATATTTTTCAGTTTCGTCCTTATTTATTCTAAAGCTTTGGTGAATTATTCACTTTCTTATTTTTTTTAAACACATATATTTTTCGTAATTCTTATTGCCCAGTTTACCTTTTAATCTTAGAATCTCAATTTTATTATCAATTGTATGAAATTTCTTATTCTTTAACTTCCTTTCTTTTAATCCTAAAATTAAATGCTTGTATAAGAGATTTAGAAGAAAATAGGATCAGAATTAATGATACTCCAACCATCACCCCAAAGAATGATGGTAATATTACTAATAATACAATTGTAGAAATGATGATGCCAATCAAGAACTGTATCTCCGTGTAGAAGAATGGTTTATCTGCTGACTCCTTCTTTTTCGATAATCCTATACCTTTAATGAAGTTGTCTTGAGAAAAGAAGAAGACCACCATGCAGAAATAAAGGAGGATAAAAAACCAGTAATTCAGTTCTATGATTATCATATCAATCACTTCCATGAAACCGGGAAAAAAATTATCCACGACGCACATACCAATGGTTAAAAAGAGAACTACTCCTATAAATGTGCCCATAATGATAATATATCCTACCTTACGGCTCTTAATGTCTTTTTTAGGAAATAGGTTGTACATCACGAAGATTAGCAAGCTAAAAATTATTAAGAAATAAAAAATGTCATAAGTTCTAAATAGAAAGAAACTATCATTTGTTCCCGTGAAGAGATTGCCAGTTATCATCAAGATGAGTAGCCCCAAGTATATCAAGTTTTTTTTCTTTAACCGGTTTATTTGATAGTTATCAATATTGTCTAAGAGTGATCTATCTATCATATTTTGAGATTGGATTTTTTTACCAATTAGGATTAATATTATACCAATTGAATACATTATTGGTATTCTTATCAAAAGTATGTTATGTAAGTTCCATGTTCCTATGGGTTCCATCCAATTGAAAAATGGATAATTCAAATCCCACATACCATACCATATAAAATAATACAGGATGTCTTGAAAAACACTTGCCACAAGAATATTTAATCCTAACGAAACGAATAAAAATACCGGAATCTGCAATTTTCGGATTTTTTCATTTTTATAAACATGAGATACTCCAACAGCTAATGCCAAGCCTCTTATGGGCGTTTGAACACTCCACGTCCAAAAAAGGTATTGTATAAACAAGGGATGATCCGTATCTATAATACCCCATTCCCATTCTACAAAGAACGGTGGACCTGGCAACCAACTTGAATGCTGCGGATTTGCTATAAAATCTATCAAAGAATCTAAAACAAGAAAAAGAATTACTGCAAAAACAAGATGCTTGAAAGTCTTAACTTTTAAAGATACAAATATTACTATTAAAACCCAAATTAATTCTGCAGTTGGATATAAATCCCAGGTCTCTCCTTTTCCTAAATAACAAACAAGTATGTTAATAAATGCTCCTAAAGAAAATATTACTATATATAAAAAGATTAGAGGATATTGAAAAATATGCGGAGAGTCAGCATTATCTTTCATAAAGATATCTTTCCTCTCTGAAGATTCATTCTTATTTAGACTTCTTTTTTTGTTCTTTTTATACCTTAAGAATAGGAATAAAACTAAAAGAAATAGCGATATAATAATAAATAAAAATAAAAATCCTAAATCAAATTTTCTAGGAGAATTAATACATTTATTATTTTTATGTATATTTCCCGTGCCGAAATCCCCAATGCATCCTACACCATTATATATAAGAGTATTGTTAAAAATACGATTAAAGTTTGAATCGGTATCTAATTCAATTCCAAATCTCTTGTTGTTTTGAATGGTATTCCTGATTATGCTGTTATTCTCCGATACTAAAAAATAAATTCCATCATAACCATTATAATCTGCCGTATTATTAAATAAAGTATTTTTTGTGGAATTATAAATCCAAAAACCAAAATACAGATTATTACTTGCCAAATTTTGGGATAAATGAGTGTAATTGCAATACCATAAAAATATTCCGAGATCCTCATTATTTCTTGCAATATTTCCGAATAATGTATTATTATTACTATAAATTAACCCTATTCCGTCCTTATGATTATATTTTGCAGTATTTCTTAGTAGCGTGTTGTTATTACAATTAACTAAATATATCCCGCAAACAACGTTATCCAACACGTCGTTTCGCGAAATCGTGTTATTAACACAATTATACAATGAAATGCCCTTATCGTTATTTGAACAATTATTATTTATTAAGATTCCGTTATTAGTATTTTCCAAATTGATTCCGCCCGAAGCTGCGTTGTAAACCGTTACGTTATTAATTATAAAATAAACGTTTTCGGAATTATTTAAATAAATACCGCTTCCTGTAGGTGACGTGCTTGCGTCAATCGTAACGTTTTCAATCACGTAGGGATCGCTCCAAGTTCCCGCTCCTGAACACCATCCTGCAGGCAAGGCAACTGCCTCAGCCCAAGTCAGGGATCCTGATGTGGCCCCGGTAGGATCAATAGTAATATTATCCAAAAACCATGATCCAGAAGCCTTAGGAGGACCTGAATTTGTCTCGTCCGGAATTTCAATGCTGCTGTTATTACCTGATTGATCATGACTGAAGTAATAGTTGCTAATGGATGATATGGCGAAAAGTAGTCCTAATACCAATATAATGGATTTGTTTTTTTCTTTCATTAGATGACATTAAAAATATATGATAAAATGGTATTTAAACTTGCCATAGATCGAATATTTAAAATCAAATTTCTTGGAAAGGTTCTAGTATATTTTACAATAGTGTTATAACAAAAGTACCATCATACACGGATATTATATTCAAAATTTACCCGTTGTAAAGAGAATTTTTCGTGAAATATAAATCAAAAATTACACCACAATTTTTAAGTTCCAGATTCTTCTTTATATGGTGCTATTTCATGGTGGAGTATTACAACAATACCCAAGATAATGAGAATAAGGTCGTCAGAAACGCCTGGCTCAATTTTTACATTATTATCTAAACAATAAAAAAAGAGAAAAAAAAAGAATTTTTTAGCCAAAAAATGGAAGGATAAGCGGAAATAGAGTACCAACGATGAAGACCAAGAAGGAAAAGAGTTTTGTCCTATATTTATTAAATTTTTGTTTCCAAGAGTAGTATTGTACTTCCATATCTTTTGATGAGAGTTTTTTAAGGAGGTCAACAATCTTGGGAAGTTGTTCCAATGCGAGTTCATAACTAAGAGTTCTTAAATTGAATCTACTAAGTTTTGAGATTTTTCTTTCTGATTCGGGAATACTTTCAAAGGGTTTAGTCTTCAAA
>JAEOTV010000011.1 GCA_016839635.1 Promethearchaeota archaeon
CTTATATATAAATTCTATGGTGATTCACAACAAAAAATTGATGATTTTGTAAATAAATACTACATGGTCCAGAAAAAAAAAATGAAGAAAAATTTAAAGATTTGAGATTTAGGTCTTAAATCCCTAACTTTTTTCGATTTGATTCTATGTGGTCCATCATTGCATCTACAGCTTCTTTTGTGTCTGTTTCTACATGTAAAATACCACCGGTTAAATCCTTACAATCTACAGTTAAAAGTTTCACTAAATCAGCACCACCAGTAACAGTCGGGATTGGATTTACGTAAGTATAAAGTCCGAACGCTAGAGCGAAGATTGCGTCTATTGTAGCTTTTTGTTCCATGTATTCTGGAGCTACAGCTACTACTGGTAAATCTGGAATTGGAACACCACCAAGTGCTGCAGAGATAGCTCCCACTAAATCAGCAACTCTACCAGTATCTGTACATGTCCCATAACTAAGCACTGGAGGAATTCCTAATTTTTCACAAACTGCTTTTAAACCAGGACCCGCCATTTCTTTTGCTTCTGGTACACATAGTCCTCCAACCTGTAATGCTCCATTGCCACATCCCATTGATAATACTAAAACATCTCTTTTAATTAATTCTTTAGCCACTTCAATAACATGCACATCTTGTCCGAAATCTCTAAGTGTTGTACAAGATATTAATCCTGCAACTCCTCGTAGTGTGCCAGCTTTAATTACATCGAGTAGTGGCTCAAGTGACCCTCCAAGAGCTCCAAGAATGCTTTCAGTAGAAAACCCAACTATAGCCTCATTCATGTCTAAACCCGTAATAGGTTCTACACTGGCTCTACGTTCCTTAAAATTATCAATTGCCATTTGTATTAAAGTCGCTGCTTGTTCTTCGGATTTTTCAGGTTTATAATCCACTCTTTCAGTTATACCTTCAAAAACGACAACTTCGGAAACTGGAATTAACTTGAATTTATATTTTTCAGCATATATCGGGTCAATTGGCATGCAACAATTCATATCACAAATAAATGCATCAATGCAACCACTTGCTAGGATGGCTTCTTGCATTAACCAATTGCCTGTGAATCCATAAAATACATCATCCATTTCCCATCTTTGTATCATTTCTTGTCCAGTCTCAATATTAGCAATTATTCTTAATCCTCGTGCTCCAACTGCTTTTGCTTTTTCTTGCCATTCAGATTTTCGAGCAAGCTGGACCATAGCAAACCCTAAGAATGGTTCATGACCATTTGGAAGTATATTCACATAATCTGGGTCTAAAACCCCTAGGTTAACCCTCATTTTATGGGGTTTGGGAGTATTAAATAAAATATCTTGTGTGAATTCATTTACAATTTGGCTTTGGTATGCCATCGCAATTCCTAACCTCATCGCCTTAAGAGCTAGACTCGCATAATATCCGTCAACATTTGTAAGGCAGGAGCTTGTTGAGAACATCATTTCTCCATAAAGTCCGCCTGGAAAAATTTTTAACTTTTTCCATACTTCCTGCCTTTCAGGTGGAGCTAATTTCTCAACAATTTTACTTGGTTCATCATAGGCTCTATTAAAATCTTCTTTTGCAAAATTGTATAACCTGATTGCAATATCTTTTTCTGAACCAGAAGTATCTAAACCAAGACGCTCAACAAAACTTTTTAATTTCTCTGGTTCAGAAATCTTAAATGGAGTCTTACCTTCTACTGTTGCCTTTAAGGTTTTCAAAGTTGTTTCAGTATGATAATGATATGTTGAAGCCCCCATAACATTCCTAAGGAGCATCATACGCATTGCCATGCCATCTGCAGTTATTCCACATACACCACGTTTATCTATTGATGAATCCGCTCTACAGGGACCATTAGAACATAAATCACAACGCGCACCTTTTAAACAAAACGGACATCTTTTATCAGGATCGCCTCCAAATCCCTGAGCTTCAAAACGATCCCAAATGTTATTCATCCCATCCTTTTTAATTCTTTCATAAACTTTTTGAACAGATTTATGATAAGAAATTCTTTCTTTTTCCATATATTATCGCTTTTTTTTATGGTTTTTATAATTGATCCATTTAAAAAAAAAGTCAATATGATTTAAGATTATAATTGAACATGTTCAAAAGGATACTAATTTAGATTACAATATATAATGAAAACTTTAAAATAAGATGTATAAACTACTTATTCTATGAAAGTTGTGATAGTCGGGAACAATATTTCTGGGACATTTACAGCTCAAAATATAAGATCTCTCAATGATGAAGTAGAAATTGAAGTTTACACACAAGAAAAATACCCATATTATACAAGGGTAAAACTCCCAGAATTGATATCTGAAAAAGTTACAATTGATGATTTAATTGTTTTTAATAAAGACTGGTATAAAGATAAGCAAATTAACTTACATTTAAAGAAAAAAATTAATAAAATTGACCCAAACTTAAAAAGAATTCAAATTGAAGGTGAAAACTCACCAATCTCATATGATAAACTTATATTAGCACTTGGAAGTACTCCAAATATTCCCCCTATTAAAAATGCAGCTGAAATGAAAGAAGAAAAGAAAGGTGTTTTCACACTCCGTAGTATTGATGATGCGATAGAAATTAAAGATTATATCAGGAGTAATGATGTAGGAAGAGCAATCATAATTGGTGGAGGATTACTAGGATTAGAATTAGCTAATCAAGTTAAGGATTGTAATTTAGAAACAACTATAGTAGAATTCTTTCCTCGACTGTTACCTAGACAGTTAGATGAGGAATGTGGTGCGATGCTGAGGGAAGAAATAGAAAGTAGAGGAATAAAAGTAGTCTTAGATGCCGCTACTGAAGAAATTTTAGGAAACGGAGCAGTAAAGGTGATTAGATTAAAAGGGGGAGAAAAAATAGAAACTGATATTGTTCTTATTCAAGCAGGGATTAGACCTACAATAGATTTAGCTAAAGAAGCGGGCATCCAAACAAATCGAGGAATAGTTGTTAATGAATTTTTAGAAACCAGTGAACAAGACATCTATGCTGTGGGAGATTGTATAGAATACAAAAATCAAATATGGGGTATTATTCCAGCATGCATGGAACAATCAAAAATAATTGCTGCTTCTGTGCTTGGTTTGAAGAAGGTTGATTATAAAGGAACAACACCCAAAAATACTCTAAAAATTGTTGGATTAGAATTGACGTCAATGGGGATCATAGATCCTACAAAAGAGGAAGGTGGTGCATGGGAAATCTTGAAAAAAGCTGATAAAAAGGATTGCTGTTATCAAAAATTGGTGTTAAAGGGAGGTAAATTAAAAGGAGCTATTTTATTTGGTGATAATAAGGCAATGTCTTATGTTTATAATAAGATGGAAGAAGATATTGATAAAGAGGAGTTAAAAAAATTATTAGAACTATATTCTTATATATGTAATAATTGTGGAATGGAATATGATGAAGCTAAAATGGGTATTCTATTTAAAGATCTACCACCTGATTGGAAGTGCCCTAATTGTAAAGGTCCAAAAGAAGAATTCAAGATAAAAAATAATACCTAATTATATTTATTATGAGGTGAAAAACAATCTCTATCTATCGGTGTAAAAGATGCAATTATATTTACGATAATAATGAAAAAGATAAACCTTTTGAAGAACTGGACGAAAATGATTTCAGATGCCCTAAATGTAGATCTTCAAAGAAATTTTTTGTAAGAAAACAAACTCCCAGCTAATCTTATCTTCTTATATTTTAAACTTCTTACTATTTGAAATGGATTATCTTTATAAAATATTAAATTAATATTTTTAATATATTTTCAATTTAAATCCATAAAATTAAAATGAACCAATAAACACAAAAAGATGAGATAAATTATGGGAAAATGGGAATGTCAAGCATGCGGATATGTTTATGACGAAGAAGCTGAAGGTACTAAATTTGAAGATTTACCAGATGATTGGACATGCCCTGTATGTGGTGTTGATGTTAATGGACTACCCATAACAGCATAAGCAAGGACATGTTCGAAAAAATCGAATAATTATAAAAATCTACTTCTTTTTAATTTTTTTTTATTGTTTGTTTTCTTACAAATTTTATAATAAATAGCATATAAGTTTTTAATTTGATTTGAATTACTATTAAAAAATAAATTATAAACCTAAATAATGAAGGTGAAATTGAAATTACACATTTAGAGTTAATGAAAGATATTTATTATGTAGGATATGTTGATTTTGAAGTGCGCAATTTTCATGGATACTCTACTCATCGAGGCAGTGGTTATAATGCTTATATTGTTAAAGGAGAAAAAACTGTATTGATTGACGCTATTAAACGTCCTTATTTTGAATATTTTTTAAATAATATTAAGGAAGTATGCGATCCTTCTGAAATTGATTATTATATTACAAACCATGTCGAAATGGATCATTCTGGGTCATTTCCATTAATTATTAAACATCTTCCCAATGCGGAATTAATAGCATCAGAAAACGGTATCGATGCATTAAAAGCACATTTCCATGAGGAGGTTGGAGATAACATTTTCAGTAAAATAAGAGGAGTCAAAGAAGGAGACACGTTAGATATCGGAAATGGTAAGAAATTTACTTTTGTACCAATACCAATGATACATTGGCCAGATTCAATGGTTTCTTTCATGATTGACGAGAACGGGAAGAATATATTGTTTTCAAATGATGCATTTGGGCAACATTATGCTACAACAAAACGTTGGGATGATGAAAATGATATGTGTGAAATAATGCAGGAAGCTGAGAAATATTATGCTAATATTTTACTACACTTGTCTGGTTTAATTGCGAAAGCATTACCGAAAGTAGGAGCACTACCTATTGAGATTATTTGTCCTTCTCATGGAGTATGTTGGCGTAGTCATATTCCAGAAATTCTAGAAAAATATACTAAATGGTCCAAAGGTGAGATAGATGAAAAGAGTGTACTTATTGTATATGACACAATGTGGGGAAGTACAGAAAAGATTGCTAAAGCCTTAGCAAAAGAAATCAGTCACAGAGGTATTCCTGTAAAACGATTCAGGTTAACTAATGCAGACTATTCTGATGTAATTACAGAAGCTATGAAAGCAAAAGCAATATTAGTAGGAAGTCCTACTCTTAATAATGGGTTGTATCCAAGTGTAGCAGAGTATTTATCCTATCAAAGAGGGTTAAAACCGATGAATAAAGTTGGGTTAGCTTTTGGGTCTTTTGGTTGGTCGGGTCAGGCAGCACAAGAAATAGCCAATATAATGAAAGAAACCAAAATTGATGTTTTGGATGAATTAGTTAAGGTAAAATATGTACCAAAACCAGAGGATTTAGAATTTAAAGAAATTGTAGATAAATTACTTAAGAAAATGGGCTAAAAGAGGTTAGTAAAATGGATTTTATGTTAACTGAAGACCAAAAAGTCTTACAAAAAAAGGCAAGAGAGTTTGCAATTCGTGAAGTTTTGCCCGTTGCCAGAAAATATGATGAAGCTGAAGAATTTCCATTACCCGTTATTAAAAAAGCTTGGGAAGAAGGATTACTGAATTTAGGGATTCCTAAAGAGTATGGTGGTCCTGGTTTTGGTTTATTAAGCTCTTGTCTTGTAGTTGAGGAAATATCATCTGCATGTCCTGGTATTGCTACTTCTGTTTTTGATAATAATCTCGGTGCTGAACCTATAATTATTGGAGGAAATGAAGAACAAAAGCAAAGGATATTAACTGAATTAGTCAATGAGTTTAAATTGATAGCATTTGCCACTTCTGAACCAACGATGGGTTCTGATGTTGCAGGAATGCAATGTCATGCAGAAAAAGATGGGGATGAATATATTTTAAATGGAAATAAATTTTGGATCACTAATGGAGGATTTGCTGATTACATTACTGTATTTGCAACAATTGATCCCGAGAAAAAGCACAAAGGTATAGCAGCATTTATTGTTGATACTAAAAGCGAAGGGGTAAAATTAGGTAAACATATTCCTAAATTAGGTCAAAGATCATCTAATACGGTATCCGTTGGTTTAAAAGACGTAAGAATTCCTAAGGAAAATGTTCTTGCTAAACCGGGAAGAGGATTTGTATTGGGTATGCAAACATTTGCCCATACACGACCCGCCATTGGTGCTTTTGCAGTTGGATGTGCTCGTTCTGCGATGGAGTATTCTATTGATTATGCTCAAAAAAGAGAAGCTTTTGGGAGACCAATTGGAAATTATCAAGTAATTCAAGAAAAAATTGCTAATATGTATAAAGATATTGAAGCTGCACGATTGCTAACATATAAAGCAGCGTGGGAGGCTGATCAAGGCGTGGACAATAATCTGAGTTCCTCAATTGCCAAAGCTTTCGCATCAGATGTTGCCATGAATGTAACGACAGAAGCAGTGCAAATTTTTGGAGGTTATGGGTATCTAAGAACATATCCAGTCGAAAAACTATTTAGAGATGCTAAGTTATACCAAATTTATGAAGGTACAAGTGAGATTCAAAGAATTGTTATCTCTCGTTTTGTTATGAAAAGATATGAACATGCAATGCCATTTCTTGGCAAAAAGAGAAATTAACGCTATCTTTTTTTATTTTGTTTAAGTAGATTTTAATTTTTATTCATTAATTGATTCTGCTTTTTCAATTTACTTTTTTTAAGAAAATCATGATAAGTTTTATAATATTTACGTTGGCATAAGTTATCGCAGAAAATTTTAAAATTAGAATCCAGCCATAAATTTCTTAGTTCATGAATTTTCAAATAATTGTGGAATTTGCTAAATTTATAAATATCTATTGGAGCTTCACAGTAGAGACAATTTCGTTCTTTTAACTCTTGTTCAATCCTCTTTAATTCGTGGATTTTTAGATACCGAAAGCAATCACAACAATGAAATTCTAGAATGGGCGCCTGCCATAATTTCAAAATATATTCGGGAGTAAAATCAACATTATCACTTAAAAAATCGTAAATATTTAGATCTTTACCACAATTCCAGCATGTTCTTTTCTTATAATATTTTTCTACTTTGATAAGATCTCTCAATTTTTGAATTTTGTCCCATAGACCAGCATTATTTAACTTTTTAAAGAACAAAGACATGGCTTAAATTCAATCGTATATCTAATTATACTATATTATTATAATTTTATATTTTTATAATAATCCCTTATACCAATTAAGAATTATAGAGTTTTCAAAATTTCTTTTGCAGCTTCTAAAAAATTATCACAAACTTGAGTTGGTTTTATTCCAAGAGATTCTAACTCATCTAAGTGTTTATCTCCATGACCCGTTGTAAGAAAAATTGTTTTGCACCCCGCATTTATCCCAAATTGTATATCAGAAGGGTGATCACCAATCATCCATGATTTATTAATATCAACATTAAAATCTTTAATGATATCATCAATATATTTGGTTTTAGGTTTCCTACACTCACAATCATCCTCCCTTAAATGAGGGCAGAAATATGTCTTCAAAATTTCTATTTGATGTTCTTTTAAGACATAGACTAAATGATTATTGAAATTTTGAAAATCGTGGTTTGTATAATAACCTCTACCTATTCCTGATTGATTAGTTACAATAAAAAACAGAAAATTCTTCTTGAGAAGTTTTAAACCTTCAATCACACCCTCTAATAATTCAAAATCTTCTATTTTATAAGCATAATTTTTGTCTTCAATTAAGGTGCCGTCCCTATCCAATATGATTGCTTTCTTTTTCTTCATTAAAGCTCCCCATCAAAAGAAAATAAAAATTATAACTGCGAGATATAATATTCCTAATACGATATGTAATAATGCAAAAAGCCCACCGACCTTTAATAATTTCTTATAATTCATACCTTCAACGCAGTATTTGGTAGAAAGGTCCAATGTCATCATATCTGCAGCGCTCCCTTGAGGTAAGAAATTTCCACCTAGATTTATCCCCAAAATAAATGCAATTAAAAGTGGAACTGATGAATAGCCATCAAATATTAAAACTTGAATTATTGGAATAAAAAGGACGGTAACTGGAACATTATCAAGAAAGGCTGAGAGAATAGATGATAAAATTAATATTAAAACGCACAATAAAAAGAGGTCAGCTGGTGCTATAGTCACCACAAAATC
>JAEOTV010000239.1 GCA_016839635.1 Promethearchaeota archaeon
CACCTGGAATAATTGGCCCATGCAAATCTTGTCCAAATAAAATTTTTGTTTTATCTTTAGTTTCGATTAGAATTGAAATAGAACCTGGAGTATGACCTGGTGTATGAATACATTGAAAATCATAAATTCCAAATTTCAATAATTCATAATCTCCTTTCAATCTTTTTTCAAGTTTAACTGGTTTATAACTCACTCCATACCACCCAGCTGCAGTCTCTCTATCATGTCCCTTCTCTTCTATTGCGTTTGCATCGAATTCATGGGCATAAAACTTTATTTTTTTGTTAAAATCTTTAAGATCTGAACACGCTGCTATATGATCTATGTGAAAATGAGTAATAACACAATGTTTTATTTCCTTTGGATTCAATCCAATCTTATCAATTTTTTTTATTAATTTCAAACTCATTCCACAATCTATTAATACAAGTCCATCTTCACTTTGAGTATTAATCAAGTAAACTGAACAGCCAGAATCACCTACATGATATAGATCCTTGATTATTTCCTTCATGATTAAAAAAAATCCATTGAAAACTCTAAATTTACAATAATTATAAAATATCAGTAAATTAAAGATCTCTTATTTTTAATATTTGCTAGTTCACATAGAATTTCAAATAGAATTATACTAATTTAAGAACAAAAATTCATAGTAGGATAACAATTCAAGTTGAATTTCTAAAATAAAAGAGGAGAAATGAAAAAAGTTATCTGGTCTGAAATTGATGGGTATATAAGAAGAAATAAGCAGATCTTCGATAAAGAAGCAAAAGAAATAAAAAAAATATATAAAGATGATAATGAAATTGATAATATTTTGTATTTATTTCTAAAAAGACAAGTTTTAGCCTATTTAGAAAAAAAGATAACCCAAATAAAAGTGCTTAAATTACGTACACAAAAATTTATTGAAAGATCTATGATTGCGATTTATTTATTGAGAAGTGATAATCCTCCTTTACAAGCTAAAATTCGTAAAATTGCGGGTTTTACAGCAAATGTTCAAGTTAAAGAAATCAGAGAATATTTAGGGATTCCATTATCCCCACAAAAATATAATAGATTAGTCGATGATTCTATCAATCGGATTAGACAGTGTATAAAATGCAGAAAACTGCTTAACTATGATAAATTTAGTGTAAGAAGGAATGGAAATTTACGCCGGGAGTGTAATGAATGCCGAAACATATCAAATATAATAAATATTTGGAGAAAAAAGATAAAAGTAGCTAAATTTATTACTATGAAAGCGGAAAGAGGTACAAATGTCTCTGAATTTCTAAGTGTCTTAAATCAAAGAAATAAGCATGATATACAGATAAAATGCTTTAATTGTAAGGTTGATATTAATCTTCTTCCAGCACTTCAATTTCACCACATAAAAAAACATTTGAAAGTAAAAGGAGCAGAATGGAACAAGTTAAGATTCAAACCATTGAAAAACATTTTAAAAAGTTTAGATCAACAAGAATGCATTTTATTATGTGCCAATTGTCATGCTATGAGAACTGCATCATTTTTTAATCAAAATAAAAATGCAATATTAACAGAAAAGATAGAGGAATATCCTTGGCAAATAAGAGGAAAAATTAATCGTTGGATAAGGAAGAAGAAGATTATTGAAGAGTTATACAATGGAACCTGTATAAAATGTCAAAAAATAGGCATAGATAAACTCCCTGTTCTCAATTTTCACCATCGTAATCCAAGTAGAAAAGAAACTAATTTCTCTGCCGATCTAAGGGACATTACAGACATTGAAAAGATAAAGAAAATATTAACAGAAGAGGATTGCATTTGCTTATGTTCAAATTGTCATTCTATTGAAAATGCTGAAATATTTAAAAATTATAGACATAAGATAACTCAAACGAAACAAAACTTAATTTCTCACTTTTAAACTATGTATTACTATGTAATGGCTATATAACTTCATTATTCTTTCACATAAAGCCATTTATAAAGTAAAATTGTTATGATACTCGCTGCTCCTCCTGAAAATAGAACATCTGATGCATAATGAGCACCTATAATAACTCTAGAAACTGCAACAAATATTGCCCAACCAACAATTAAAATTATTAAGACTAATGTTAAAATTTTTTTAATGAGATTTGAGGTATTCATTTTTCTAAGAGGTATTAATAATGGTAAGAACATGAATGACATTGCAGTATGACCACTAGGGAAACTTTGATTACCAGTGATCCCTTGTGGTAAAAACCAAGGAGTGTAATCTACGAAACCAGGAGCAAGGTCTCTAAATCGAACTCTTCCCCATAAAAGTTTCATAATTTGCACCAGAACTAAAGGATTGATAATTACTAAAAGTGAAATTATTCCTGCTAAAGTTCTATAATTCTTCCAATCCTTATTCCACGTGATAATAACATAAAATATCATCGGAATGATTAAACCCCATCCGGTAAATAAATTTGTCTCATCATCTGCAAATATTACAAATAGAACTCCAACAATTATGGATATATATGCGGGGATTTTCTGTAAATTTAAATTTTTATTAAAACTTCCTAAGTAAGTTGCTAACGCTATAGCTATTAATGCATAACCAGGAACTTCACCATAATCAGCTCCAAACTTACCCCACTCTGAGTTTTCATCCACAACAGCTATTGATATCTCTAAATCAGTAAAACCAAAAACTAAAGCAAGTATGCCCCATATTATTATAATAATTACTAACAGTTTCGATGTAAATGATTTTTTCAAATTTTCAAGCATTCTCATACCTTAGTATAGTTAATTAAATTAAAATTAATAACTAGAG
>JAEOTV010000240.1 GCA_016839635.1 Promethearchaeota archaeon
ATGACTTGGATATAAGCCAGAGAAATTGTAGGAAGGAATGGTTGGAACGAGCTAATACCTTGGTGCAAGGCCAAATGAAAGCGATAAGGTACTTGGAGCCAGCTTTAGGTAGGCCGCTTAGTTTGATGCTCCAACTGATACCTGGCGACGGGTACAGTACAGAAGGGTGGGTATATATCTCAAGCGTCTCATTTAACAATAAACAATAAAAAAAAAAAGAAATTTAATAGATTTTTACAAAAAAAAAGACTTTAGGATCTTTTAGCTCTTAGAATGAAAAGGGTGATTGAAATTGCTATTGATGCAATTGCTACGGTGAGAAGCGTGTAAAAGGAAATTAATGCTTCTGGAGTCATTTCGGTTCCAGGAAATGCCTGTTTTAGAGCCATATCTACCCCAAGGATTAATATCCAACCACCAAGTAAAAATGCGCCAACTACCATTAAGATAATAGCAAATACTAACATAACTTTTTTCGACATTATTGTCACTAAATATATTGGAAATTCTGGGTATGTATTTGAAGTTTTAATTAATATTTAAATATTGCATCTTTGATAAAAATTAAAATTTGAATTAAAGAGTAAATATCCTCGTTCAAAAGTATAACAGTGAATATTTAAAAATTCAATACTTTTAGATTTACTTATCTCCGATCCTATATTTTTTCTAATATAAATAATTTGAAATTTTATGGCATTAGATGAATTTTCAATTCAAGGAACTGTACAAGAAACTATGTTAGGTCCCTTATGGGCAAGAGCTAAGTATAGTCAAATATATCCTGAAATATTAGATGACAAAAAATCTTCTGAAATTGTTAATAACATTGAGTATGATTTTACTAAAATACAAGAATATCTCGGTGAATGGCGAGGGATTGGGCTTTTAGTTAGAGCAAGGAATTTTGATAACGCAGTAATAAAATACATTGAAAAATTTCCAGAAGCAACAATTATCAATGTTGGGGCAGGACTTGATACGACCTTTTATCGCGTCAATAATGGGAGTATTAAATGGTATGATTTAGACTTACCTGATGCAATTGAATTCAGAAGAAAATATATACCAGAATCAAATAGAAGTACATACATTGCAAAATCTGCTTTAGATTACTCTTGGTTTGATGATATAGAATATACTCCTGATAAATGTATCTTTATTATTGCTGGAGGTTTCATCTATTATTTTCAAGAATCAGAGATTTCAGCACTTTTTAATGCTCTAGCTGATAGATTTCCTGATGGTGAAATTATTTTTGATTGCGTTTCAAATTTAGCGATTAAAGTAGCTCATAAAAGGGCAAAAAAAGCTGGAGTTAAAACACCATTTTGGCATATAGGAATTGGAGATCCAATAAAAACAATCACTAAATGGTCTAATAAGCTAGACGTGATTGATTGGTATACTATGTTTGCACGAACAGAACTGAATCCAAGATGGGCTAAAAAAACCCTTAAAATGGTAAAGATTGCTGAACGTTTTAAGACAGCAAAAATAGTTCAATTAAAATTTACTAAATGAAAACCGATATAGTGAAGGTTTATTCTTTAGGAAATCCGCATTTAGAACATTTCCAACCTGCAGGTAATTCAATTTCCTCTTCATTTCCACATTCCAAGCATATCCAATGTGCCTTTTCACTTGGAATACTTTTAATTTCATATTCTCTAGTTTTAAAAGCTTTACGTTTAAAATAAGCTTTAGAGCGACCGCAGGAACCACATTTCCAATCTTCTGGTAATTCTACTAAAGGAACCTCATACCCACATTCCATACATACCCAACCAGATATTTCTTTTTGCTTAATCGATTTTTCATCTGATACAAGTTGTAGACTTTTTCTTTGAAAATATGACTTAAAATGACCGCAAGAAGGACAGTTGAAATCATTAGGTAAATCATCCATCGCAACCTCATACCCGCACGCTAGACACTTCCAAAAATTAATGTGACTTTTTTCAGAATAGAAATTACTACTAATCAAATTTAGAAGCATTTTTAGTCTCTGAGATAAATTTCTTTCAATTTGAGCGAATTTTTTAAATCTATTTGCGATATCTACATACCCTTCCATTCTAGCAGTGATTTCGAATTCAGGATATAATTCTTGCCATATTTCATCACCTTCATTTATAGAAGCTCCTAAATTTTCAATCGTTGTCCCAAAAGTAGTTGAACTCTTAATTTCTACTATTAGATCTTCAAAAGTATCATCTATATTCAGCTTTCTTAAGAATTTATAAAGATGAATTGCGCGTTCTTTTTTTTGAATAGCTAGTTCTTTAAAAGTTCTAGAGATTAAAATATAATTCTCTTTTCTTGCGACATCAGCGTATATCTCATATTTAGTACTAGTTTGTGATTCTCTTATAAACCCAATCATTAAATTATTTGCAGTTCTTCCCACTTTTTTAGCCTTTATCATATTTATTATGAGAAAATTATAAAAAATAAAAAAAATTTGTAATTATGTTTTGCTTTACTTAATTTGAAGATATTCAAATTATTTTAAAGTTTTTTTAGTATATTGGAGATATCTGATGGCATGAAGATTACTATCTTTTGTGAAGGCTCATGTGAAATATCTTGAATAGTTTGTAAGGATCTTAGCTGTATGGCAGCTGGACTTTGAGATAATAGATCTGCAGCTTTCGCTATATTTTTTGCTGCTTCATATTCTCCTTCGGAAGCAATAATAGTAGCACGTTTCTCACGCTCTTTCTCTGCCTGTACCGCCATTGCTCTCTTCATATTCTCTGGCAATTCTATTTGTTGGATCTTAATTTGGGTAATCTCAATTCCCCATTCTCTTGTTTCTTCATCGACTACATTACGGATTTCTTGAGAAATCTTTTCTCTTTGAGTTAAAACCTCGTCTAATTCCATTCCTCCAATGACATCTCTTAAAGCTCCTTGTGTATAATTGAATACGGCTCTCATATAATTTTCAATCTTAGTTGTAGCATATTGAGGATTTACAACTTTATAGAATACACTTGTATCAACTGTAACTGGAATATTATCTTTAGATATAATATCTTGTTTAGCGATATCCAAAGTTTTAATTCTTATATCTACCACCATCGATTTCTCTATAAGTGGGATTACATATATAATCCCTGGACCAATCGTTCTTTTATATCTACCAAATCGAAAAATTATCAGACGATTATATTCAGTTGCCGTTTTAAAACCTGTAAGAAGCCAGATAGTAAGAATAACTAAGAACACACCGATCAGTATACCGATAATCATAAAAATATCTGAAATTTATATCCCTCCATATTTTTTTTTAGATTTATAATAGTTTTTAGTAAATTGGATTATTATTAGATTATAGAAAATTAGGGTATAAAAAAATTCTCCCAGAAAAAGTTTTTTAAATATTCATTTAGATATTTCCTTCTAAATTTCAATTTACCAATACAGGTACTTGTTAAACTCCCAATCCTTTTCATTTTTATTTGATTTAGCTAGTTCGAATTCTTGAAGTTCACTATACTTTAAATCTAAATAAATTTTCATAAGTTCTTTTCCTAAAGTCTTTTTAATGAAATTACTTTTCTCAAAAGCTTGTAAGGAATTTTCCAAACTTACGGGGAGCTTATCTATTGCTAAACCTTTCCTTTCGTCATCACTTAATAGATCAACATTTTTAGAAGTGGGTTGATTTGGTTCGATTTTATTTTTTATTCCATCTAGACCAGCAGCTAGTAATACAGCGCTTCCGAGATAGATATTCATCATCGCATCACCTGCTCTATATTCAATTCGAGCCGAATTTTCATAACCTGGTACACGTAATAACGCTGTTCTATTTCCAACACCCCAAGAAACATATACAGGTGCTTCATGATGAGGTGTTAAACGTTTGTAAGAATTTGTAGTGGGATTTAAAACAGCTGAAATAGCATTTATATGGTGTTGGATTCCTCCAATATAATATCTCAGAAGACCACTTATTCCCTTTTCTTTATCTGAAAATATGTTTTCTCCATTCTTAGTAAGATACTGATGAATGTGCAATCCATTTCCCGCAAGTTGCTCGAAAGGTTTTGGCATATAAGTACTAATTAAGTCTTTATAAAAAGCTCTAACTTTAGTTATAAGTTTTGCAGTCTGTACATTATCCGCTTGGTGCAATGCATCATCGGCTATAAACTCAACTTCTTGTTGCCCTAAACCAACCTCATGATGTATCGTTTTAACACCAATATTCATATCCATCATATCATCAGTAATCTGACGGCGTAATTCTTGGAATTCATCATTAGGCAACATATCCATATATTTACCTCTATCTCCAGGTTTTAAATCTTTTGTGATGAAATACCATTCTAATTCAGGTCTTGTTCTATATTCATATCCTAATGAATTAGCTTTAGAAATTATTTTTTTCAACACACCTCTAGGACATGAAGGATATGGAGTACCTTTATTATCAGTTAAATTACAAATAAAGCATCCTACTCTTGGATTCCAAGGAAGTATATTAAATGTATTCAAATCTGGGATAATTCTCATATCACTCTGTTCAGTTGTGAGAAATCCTAAACTTGAACCATCAATCCCAGTTCCATTTTTTAAGTCCTCCCATATTTTCTTGGGAAACTCAACCGCTTTAAATTCACCTAGAATCGTAGTGAATTGAAATTGGATATAATCAATTGCCTTTTCTTTAAATAGTGTATTAAAATCAGTCATCTTTTATCCTTTTACATTAAATTATATGATTTTATTTTTTTAAAACTAATTTAGCAAAATATTCAAAATCTCTATTATAAGATCTCTCTGCATCTCTAGATATCTTAGCAAAAGCACATCCAGGTAGTTGATTCATAGAAAGATGATATTCTACACATTCACAACATTTCCCTCTTCTATGACAATCATATGTACACGTACAGTTTCTCTTAATCTCTTCTTGATTGCATTCAGTCATAATTTTATCATAATTATTTGTTTCTCTTTATTACTCTAAATAGTCAAAATAATTCATACCTTTTAAAATTGAAATAATTAGGAAGAAAAAACATTCAATTCAGAATGTAAAATTTATCTCAAAGAATTTAAAAGAAAAAAAATGATAAAAAAAACTTTTAAAGATTCTTTTTACTTCTTTTCCACTTGATTGATATTACTGTAGCAACCCCAAGTATCGTACCAAGTAAAATAAATATGTCATAACCAGGTATCATTTGAGAATAATCTTCCTGAAGCCACCACCTTAAATCATAAGGACTTCCAGAGTTATCGCCATAAATTCTAATGTAATATGTTCCATTAGAAGGAAGAACATATTTTAAATATTCATCATCTTCCATTGTGAAATTTCCTGAGAGTTTTGATAGGTCCCAATCATATAATTCAATACCTATTGGTCCTGCCGAATACTCGTGAAGCACTTCTATATTCAATTCCAGAAACTCTGTTCCAGGGATAAGATTGATTTTATACCAATCATTATCACTTTGTATTCCGATGTTGTTGATATACCCTAGTGATCTACCCCAAATACCATGATCATCCATATACTCAATTTCATGTGTTAAATCATATGCTGTTGAGGGAACATCATTATCCTCATAGTTATCATCTGACCGAAAATCTGTTCTCAGGTCATCCCACCATAAATCATATTCATTTGCCATGAAATCTCCATGAATCTTTAGAAAATATTTCTCAGGATATGGAACATAGACATTTATATCTATATCTTCAAGACCTGTCATTGACAAGTTATCGATAGACCAATAATTCCCTCGATCCATGATTGAAATATATATATTTCCCTGGGTAATATTAAATCTTAAGTCAATAACTAGTTGCTGGAACCCTGGAGTTATCTCAATCATGTACCAGTCTTCTGTACCTTGAACGGCTAATCCATGTATCTCACTTAACCAAGTTTGTTCATCTTTACCAAGGAAATATGCTTCTTCGGGATAATCGTTCCATTCATAAGGATCTTCTCTTCCTTTATTTATCCATATATCTAAATCATAATATACTTGTTCAGAAGAATCACCGGATACACGATATACACGAATCCTCCAATCTCCTGGATTATCTCTAGTCCGAACTGAAAAATGGATATATTCTTCATTGGTACCAGAATAAGATCCGGTTTTCCATTCATAAGAAGGGTCCCAGAGTTCTAGTTCTAAGTCACCTATACTATGATCGAAATTTTTAATAGAAACTTCGATAGTATCACCAGGATTTAAATAAACATGAAACCAATCCTCGTCATAATCCACAATTTTCAAACCACTATAATAATTTGGATCAACCCACCAAGAACTCCAAAAATCATCGTTTTCTTCCATCCAATCATCGGAAGAAAGATCTTCCCACCATAAATCATAGGTATTTCCTGCATTATCACCAAAAATTTTAATATAATAGACTCCAGACCAAGGTACAAAAACATCGATATATTCATTATCACCTGTTGTGTGACTTCCTGTTAAATAAGTTAGACCTCCATCGTAATACCACACTTCCATATCAATATTACCTGACGCATGAGAATATACTAATTCTGCATGTAAGCGTTCCTCTCCTGAGTCTAGATAGATTTCATACCAATCATCATCCGCTTGAACTCCTAATCCAAAAGGCAACCATGAAGCAGGCCATGGAGTTAGATAATATGCTTCCCAATCAAAATCGTTTTCTTCATAGGTATCCTCCATTGGTAAATTATTCCATCTCATGTCGTAAGTATTGTTCCCGTTACCATAGTGAAGTCTGATATAATAGGTACCATTCGAAGGGACAATAATTTCAACATGCTCATGATTTTGATCTGTCCAACTGTTCCCAACCAAGAAAAGACTGCCATTATAGATATCCATATCAATGTTTCCGGACTCATTTGAGAAAATACAATCAACAACTAACCTTTCAAAGCCTGAATTTACGTAAATTTCAAACCAATCATCATCACCTTGAATACCAAGCCCATTGATTTCACTTAACCACATACCTTGATTAGCAGAGATGATAGAACCAGAACCAGGTCCGTCATTCTCTTCATAATTATCATCCATTATCCCGGGATTCATATCATCCCATAAGAGATCATAATTATTTCCCATATTCCCATAATACACTTTTATGTAGTATTGTCCACTGGGCACTATAATGTCAATGAACTCGCCATCAACTACAGAGTAACTCCCAGCTATAAGAGCAAGAGAATTATTATATATTTCAAGATCAATATCACCTTCAATATGTTTAAAAATCAGTTTTACTATTAATCTTTCTTCTCCAGAGCTTACTTGGATTTTATACCAATCATCGTTCCATTGAGCTCCAGGACCATTCATCAAACTTAACCATTTTAGTTCAGACATAGTTAGATCATAAGCTGAGGCAGGATTATCATTTGGTTCATAAAAGTCTTCTGGGGCACTAGTTGAAAGTGTGCTATCATCAATAGAATTGTTCTTCGTTATATCTTGAATGAATGTAGTTCCAGAAATAATAGAAAGAAGTAAAAATAATAAAAATATCCCCCGTTTATATTTTTTGTTAAATCCCATATTAAAATAGCCTAATTCCAAACTTATAAATTTTCACATATTAGTAAAATAGGCATTCTAGAGGGACAAAATATAAAGGGAATAACCTAATATTGAATTTATTTGATCTTATCAAACTTAAGTAATCTTTTAGATATTAAAAGAACTATTTAAGAGATAACCGAATTAATTACACAGATTTTTTAAAAAAGATTGATTATTCTACTAGAGTAAAAGTACAATCAGTATCTTCGCATCCAGGGCATTTAAAACCCTCTTCTGGAAAATCATCTAGCTCGAATTCATGCCCGCATTTGTCACATTTCCACTTCACAATAATCACTGTTTTTTAAAAAATGCGTATACAGCTATATAAATCAATCTGTGGGTATTGTTTATTATGATAACAAAAATCAAAATTTAAATTTTTGGGAACAGAAATTTAGATTCAATTTCATATTCAAATTTAGGTTATAAAAGAGAGGACTTTTTCAAAAATAAGTTGAGAATTTTGCTTATTCTGGGTTAAAACTTTAATAGAAGGAAGATTTAAAAGATGTTTTTTCAGTGGATGGTTCAATTTCAATCCGATTGTAGCTAAAACGGGAAGATTAGAAGAAAATATCTTTTTTATGAAATCTTGAAATTTTATAGAAAAAAGTTCCATTTTTCCTATCTCATCAATAACGATCAAATCAACAGGTTTTCCATCTAAATTCAAAGTGTTCATTAGATACTTATCAAATTCTTTAATAAATACAGTATATTTTCCAACTCTGTATTTAGTCTTTAAATCCCCTACTCTTGCTAGTTGAGAGATATTTCCAGAAATGATATCAACAATATCAAAACCAATTCTGTTACCCCTTTCTCTGACTTCAGGTGTTAAAAAACCATAGATAATATAATTCTTCTCAACAGTATAATATTTAATTAATTTAGAAATGAGAGTGCTTTTTCCACACCTAGGTGGACCAGTAATAAGTATTTTTTTATCCATAGCTTTTACAAATGAAACCTTTATTTATTGTAACAGTTTAAATGAAATTATAAAATAATAACTTAATTATAGTTTAAAAAATCAAAATTGGAGATGAAATCATGAAAAGTTCAACTTTTACTTTTAAGGATAAAGATGGAATTGATATTTTTGTGTATAAGTGGGAACCAGAAACAAAACCTAAAGCAGTGGTACAGATACTTCATGGATTAGCAGAACATGCTAAAAGATATGAGCGATTAGCAGAAGCTTTATGCAAAGAAGGATATATTTGTTATGCAAATGATCATCCAGGTCATGGATTAACAGCAGGTGATTTAACAGAAGCTACTTTAGAAGGACATGCTGGTGTCTTAGGTCCTAGTGGATGGAGGGGTGTTGTAAATGGAATTCATGACCTTTCAAATATTATAAAGAAAGAAAATCCTAATCTTCCCTTATTCTTAATTGGACATTCTTGGGGTGCTATGCTTGCTCAGGATTATATTCAAGATTGGGGAAATGAAATAAAGGGATGTATACTAAGTGGTACTAATGGTAAAGTGAGATCTTTAGTAGTTAAAGCTGGAAAAGTACTTCTTAAAAGTGAAATGAAGAAACGTAGTCCTACTGAACCGAGTCAAAAAATGTATGATATGAATTTTAAAACCAACAATCGTGATTGGGAAAAAGAAGAGGGCGCAACTGGATTCGAATGGCTTAGTAGAGATAAAATTGAAGTCCAAAAGTATATCGATGATCCATGGTGCGGCTTTATTCCTCCCGCGAGGCTCTGGTTAGAATTCCTTTATGGATTTGAAAAGATGTATGACCCAAAGAATGAAGAAAAGGTACCAAAAGATCTACCCGTCTATTTTATTTCGGGTTCTTTATGTCCTATAGGAAATAAAACGAAATATGTGAAAGGGATGGTCGATCGCTACATAAAAAATGGGATGAAAGACGTTAATTACAAATTCTATGAAGATACCAGGCATGAAATCTTTAATGAAGTAAATCGTGAAGAAGTTTTTAAAGACGTAATTAATTGGTTGGATTCTCACTTATAAAAATAAATTTCTTTTTCTAAAAATTATTTTTTTTTTAAATTAAAACAATATTCTACTTATCTAACTCTCTGAATTTTAATAATAATTCTTTTTGTTTTTCTGAAACCTTTTTTGGGACTTCAATATTGACAATCACATATTGATCTCCTCTTCCCTTCCCACGTAAATATGAAACCCCTCGATTTTTTATCCGAAACTCAGTTCCTGGTTGTGTTCCCGGAGGAATTGGAAGTTCTTTTTCTGTTAATTTTTCCTCTTTATAATCTAAGGTTGGAATATTTATTTTGCCTCCAATTATTGCAGTGACTATATCGACATTAACGGGAGTATAAAGATCATTACCACGTCGTATAAATTCTTCATTGCTCGTTATCCGGATTCCTAAATAAAGGTCTCCTGGAATAGCATTAACAGAGGGTACATGTCCAGCTCCCTGAACTTTTAAATGAACTCCATCTTCAACTCCCGGAGGAATATTAACATGAATTGTTTTTTCTTCAGGAACAACTTTATTTCCACCGCATGTTTTACACCTCTTCTCAATTACCCTTCCTGTACCGTTACATCTATCACAACCTGTTTCACGAATGATAGTACCAAAACCGGATTGTGACATTTTTCTTATTCGTCCCGTTCCTTGACAATCTGGACAATTTTTTACACTTTTAGGATCTTCCGCTCCTGTTCCCTCACAATCATCACAAGGCGTATACCTTTCTATAGGAATATCCATTTTTACTCCAAACATCGCTTCTTCAAAGGTAATTTCAATGTGATCTTCTAGATCTTGTCCGACTTCTCTACGTGGAGAAGCAGTCCTTCTTCTTGATCTTGAACCAAATCCTCCAAAACCAAAATCATCAAATCCACCAAAAGGACTAAACCCTCCAAAAATACTCCTAAGTAGCTCATCAATACCAGGAATTCCCCCACTGACAAAATCACTCATATCAACTTGTACTCCTCTAAATCCAAATCTGTCATAATTTTGTCTTTTCTCTGGATCACTCAACACTTCATATGCTTCTTGGAGTTCGATAAATTTTTCTTTTGCCTTTGGATCTGTTTTGTTTAAATCTGGATGGAGCTTTCTAGCTAATCTTCGATACGCAAGTTTAATATCATTTACACTAGCATCTTTACTCACACCAAGTACTTCATAATAATCTCTTTTCTTTGAGCTCATGATTCTTTAGTCCTTTAGTATAATGAAATATGTTTAAAAATCAAGTAATTAAAATTGTTTCTAAAATTTATTCTTTTAGGTAATAGCGTTTTAACTAAATTAAACCTAAAGATATATTCAAAATTAATATTTTTTTTGACAAAAATAGAAATAATTATAAACTGATAGATATTAGTATTATCTACTGAAATCTAATTAAAAGCTAAATGTAAACTCATTTAATTAGCTAATTGAGTTTTGTTTTTCAGGCATATTACGGAATGAGAAAAATGAAAAAAAAATATATGTTTGTATTATTACTAACTGTTTCAATTTTAGCAATTTGTCTCCTTTTTGGAGAACAGAATTTGAATATTACTTCTGATTTTACGAGCTCAAATGAAGAGAATTTTAATGTAGCTGATGACGATCCAATTAATGGTTCTATCTCGTTCGACCTTTTCAATACAACTATTACTTTTGAAACAAATACAAGTGCTGAGGATCCTAGTAAACTTTCATGGGGATATTATTCTCTAATTATTTTCTAAATAGAATATAAAGAAATATTCTAACTGTATTTCTTTTTGTTGCCAAAGTTTAAAAGAGCTTGTCATTCAAAATACATATCATTTGAAGCAATAACTTACATTTTAAAAATATTTAATATGCACTTAACCAAGAAAACTCTCATTACTATTCTATCAGTGTCATTGATTACTATTATTACAATTCCTACTACAATTTTTATTTTATTTGACCTTGATAACATTAATAGCTCAAACCACCCATCTAACATGAGTACAGAAGAATGGCTTGAGGATTTTGATTCATTATATACTTTCATCGAAAACAATTACTTTTACCTTTGGCTTAAAAATCGAACTCATAGTTATAATTGGTTAGATTTAAAATCGATGTTTGAGGACCGAATTAGAACTGCAAGTTCTAATGAAGAGTTCTTACGAATACTATTTGATGCGGTGCAAGCACTTCAAAATAGACATACTCAAATTGAATATCCTGGCAATATGGCTCAATTTCATTCTGATTTTGAGAATTGGTATCCACTCAATGAAGTTTTTTCTGAAAAAGTTGTAGAGTTTTCTGATTATTGGGAACCAATTTTTGTTAATTGTTATAGAGGAAAATATCGTGAAAGTTATGACGCATTCATTGTATACGATAGAGGTAACTATGTAATAATTGATAATGAACCTTTGGAACAACTCTATGGAACTGGATTAAATGTAACTAAAGTTAATGGAGAACCCATTGATGATGCTATGAAAGATTGTTATGACCAAGACTACCTAGATTGGGATTTTAAGAGAAATAAACACTATTTATGGATGATCTCTCCACGTGATTTTGGACCAAACGCAGAATTTACCATTTGTAATTCTACTGGATACGAATCTATTATAACTTTCGGAACAATGGAAGAGTATTCTCTCTTTCCCTATAGTTATCCAGAAGATATGATTGATACTCAAATCTGGGAAAATAAAAATACCAGTTATATATACATAAAAAATTTTGTAGATGAGTATCTAAATCCCTATATTGATGATATACTGAACTTTTATCATCAAATCGAGAATTATGACTATTTAATCATAGATATCAGAGGTAACCCAGGAGGTAATTATGCCTCTTGGATCAATGCTATCGTTAAACCATTGATTACAAATCAAAAAATTTTTGAACTCTATCTAGCTTATAGGACAGATGATTATAGCGACGCATTCCGTGAATCAATGGGAATTACAAATCAAGTTTCAAAAGGAAGTTTTGGTTATCTCCCACCAGAAGTATATACTGATGAATTCAAGGTTTATGATTATCAACATACCATAACACCTTCTTATGAGATTAATTTTAACGGTGAAATAATCTTATTAACCGATAATTTTGTTTACTCTGCTGCTGAAGGTTTTACGCTCTTTTGTAAACAAACGGGATTTGCTACCATTTATGGTACTACAAGTGGAGGGGATGGTATAATGGAATTTCCTACGTATTATGCTCTCCCGAATAGTAAGCTTGTCATTTGTATGACTTCAGCATTAGGGTTAGATCATACTGGCCATGCAAGCGAAGAGGTGCGAACACAACCTGATTTCTACTATGAGAGTACTTTTGGAAATTATACAGAACTCATTGATTACGTTTTAAATAATCTTCCATAATTATACTTGGAGTTAAAAAGTTTATTCGAATTATGGTGATTGATTCCATTCATTTTTTAGCATACCATAATAAAGGAGACCTACTCGGGATCCATTCTTCTTAACATTATGATCTCGTAGGTGCCCTTCTTTAATAAATCCTAGATGCTCTGCTAGTTTGTAACTCTTATGATTGTCATCTCGAGTTAGAACGATAATTTTATGGGCTTCCAAGTGATTGAATATAAATCCAATAGCAGCTTCGGCTGCTTCTGTTGCTATCCCTTGTCCTTGATGTAATCTTTCCAGAAACCACCCAAACTCAAAAGAGGGAACATTTCTTTCTTTAGGTTCAATCCAAACTTGTCCGATATAATTTCCAGATGATTTCAACCAAATACCCATTACAAATCTCATCTGTGTAATCCAGTCGGTCGATAGTTCCTGTATTCTAATTTCAGCTTCTCCTTCAGTTTTTACGGTGGTTGCTTCATCTATATATTCTTTCAGATATTCTCTGTTGTTATTGCTTTCTAATAGTTGAAAAAGTTCCTTTCCATCTCCTTTTTCATATTTTCTTATTGTTAATCTGGTTGTTTCTAACCTTGAAGGCAAAACTATTGATGTTTTATTCATTTTAAAACCTTTTATGATAAAATAGTTACTTGTGTATATATAGGTTCAATTGATAAATAATAATAATAAAAAAATGTATTTTTGGGAAATACATATTGCGATTATAGTAAACAGTTACCTCCAAATCCACTATTATTATTATTTCTTACAGCTACTTTGGCAATCATATCAGTTATTGCTACTATTCTAACAATTTCCATATACAGGAAAAATTATGGTCGACAAAGATTTTCAGGGAAGCTATAGACCAAATCTCCAATCCTAACTTGATCTAAGAAATTCTTAGCTCTTCTTTGAAGTTGAGTAGTGATAAATATTTTCATATTCATACCAAAATTTCGATGATCTCCAAACCATTACCACCATCTGCAACATAAGCAATATTACCTATAGCCTCTACATAATAAGCATGGCCACCATCCATAAATCGAGCAATCCTTCTTGGATTCGATGGATTAGTCACATCAACAACTATTAAACCCTTTTGATAATCTGCTAAAAATGCTCTTGCTCCGTTTGTAAAAACACCAAAAATATTACTTTGTTCATCATAAACGCCTGTTTGAACAATCTGAGAAGGATTAGAAACATCTAATATTTTTAATTCTCCTCCACCCATACCATGATTACCAACATAAACATAATCACCATAAGCATAGGGATTCCAATAGTCCACTCCACTATGAGTATGACTTCCAATTTGGACTGGATGTGTAGGATCACTTACATCAATAACTATCAAGCTAGTAAATTCTGAATGATGATCTGATATATATGCGAGACTATTAAATACACTTACATGAATACAATCTCCGCTGATGTCAAAACGAGTTATTTGACTTACATTGGATGGATCACTTACATTTAAAATTAATAATCCCATTGACCAGTCCGCTAGATATGCAATATCTCCGATCACCTGTACATCATAAGCAGCAGCGCTTCCAGTGAATTCGTCTATTTTAATAGGGTTTGATAGATCACTTATATTAAGAATCTCTAATCCTACTATTGTATTCGCTACATAAGCTATTTCTCCTACAACATCCACACTAAATGGAAGTCCGCCTTGATAATATGAACCCATTTTATAAGGATGAGCAGGATCACTCACATTAATGATTAATAATCCACCAGGATTGTTATCTGCTGTATCCACTACATATGAAATATTTCCCTGAACCTTAACATAAGTTGCTCGTCCTCCAGTGTTAATTTGCCCTAATTTTTGTGTATTTAATGAAGAATATGGAAAGAAAATATTTATGAAAATGCTTCCTAAAACTAATATACAAAGACCAACAGCAATTATCCTCAGATGATTTTTTCTTTCCATGATCGACCCATGTTAAATAATTTAAATTGTGTATTACAAAAAATAAGAATATAAAAATTTATTGCTATATTGAATAATAATACTTAATATTTGCAATAATTCAATAAAATTATATTAGTATATATTTTCAGATTAATTATTTACCTTTTTAATTATTTTTCGCTCAAAATCCATAGCATCTAAATTAATCAAAGCATAATTTAGAGAAGTTATGATCGCCCCTCAAAATTTCAATTCTATCCTGAAGAAGTATTTAAATAATAATCTAAGAACCCTTAACAAGATCAACAAATTATGCCAAGAAAAAGAATATGCCTACTATCATGAGATTGAAGAGTTTCTCAATAGAGGTAGAAACCAAGTTACAACTATACTTAACAAGTTAGAAGCTGATTCATTAATTACCCGTGATAATCACCGACCTCAAAAGATTTTTATGACTAGTACAGGGAAACAATTATTAGAAAAAATTCAATCATTCTTCTAAATTCTTTTATTTGTGAACAATGATGTTTGAGGAAATTAGTAAACTTTCCAACCCCCATTTCTTAATATTTTTAGATATATTTTTTTATTATGACACTAAATTCAAATACAATTATGAAAAATTTGACAATTGAGGATCTAGTTACAGATGAAAGGATCGAAAGTTTACAAAGAATATTAAATAAATATGACGATATTCCCAAAGCATACAAAGAATTTGGAGAATACCCTCATAAGATGATCGCAGACACTTTTACATTCGATAAACGTTTTACAAGCATAGATGTTTGTAGCGTGAGTGCTAAAAGAATAAATCAATTCATGGCTGATTTAAGCTCTTTCTTTTTTGTATCTAATAATTTAGAAGAAGTTCATATATCACGGTTTAAAACCTTGTGTGATGTAGCTATAGGTAAATTAGAAATTGATGGTGAGATTGTAAGGCTTTCTGATAGATTTGCTGACCTAGCTGGTGCGTTTTATAATTACTCCCCTAAAAAAATTCTCCAATACTGTTTAGATAGAGAGTTATATCACTTAATCAAGTTTTAACTACCAATTTCAGCCTTCTTAGTAATAATAATAAAGAAAAAAAAAAAGAAATAATGAGATCCAGAAAGTACAGGTGAACTAGCTTCTTTTTTTAGTTTTATGGTAGTACCATAAAATTATCATGTCCAGTTACGTTTACGTATCTTGAGGATTATTCTTTGGATTCTACACCACAAAAAATCAAAAAAAATGATATAAGAAAAATGATTAAATTTCTTGGAATTCATCTCCAAAGGTATCACCACCAATTTTAAACTTTAATTTTTTGTGATTTTTTCTTAGGTTTCATCCCAGTCAACGTCCACAATTTTCTTCTTTTTCTTGTCTTTCTCCTCTGAATCTTTTTTATACGTGGCACCACCAGCACCAGTTTCTCCTGCACCACCTGGAGGAGCACCACCCATTCCACCCGGCGGAACATCTCCCATTCCACCCGCAGCACGTTGAGCTTGTTCAGCTGCTTGTTGATAAACCTGGTCTTGAGATTGGGTTTGATAAATCCTTTGAGAAAAACTATACATAGATTTTTGCAGATTTTCTATTCCCATTTTAATTCTATTGACATCTTCAGTTTTGATATCTTCTTCCAACGATATTATAGCCGCCTCAATTTCATTCTTTTCATTTTCTTGAATTTTATCTTTATTATCTTCCATTAATTTCCGAGTTTGATAAATCAATGAGTCGGCATTATTTTTTGTTTCAACTAAGTCCCTAATTTTCTTATCCTCTTCTTCAAATTGTTCAGCAGTTTGAACTTTTTCTTTAATCTCTTCCGGAGTTAAACCTTGAGCACCAGTAACTGTAATACCTGTTTCTTTTCCAGTGCCTAAATCTTTTGCATTTACGTGTACAATTCCATCGGCATCAATTGAAAACTTAACTTCTATTTGTGGAATACCACGAGGAGCGGGGGGAATACCGGTTAGATGAAACATTCCTAAAGGAATATTATCTTTTGCCATTGCTCTTTCTCCTTGGAGTACATTTATTGTAACCGCTGGTTGATTATCTGCTGCTGTACTAAAAACTTGACTTTTTTCAGTAGGAATTGTACTATTTCGTTCAATTAATTTAGTAAATACACCACCTAATGTTTCAACACCTAATGATAATGGGGTTACATCGAGCAGTAATAAATCTTCTACATCTCCCGCGATAATACCACCTTGTATTGATGCTCCAATAGCTACACATTCCATTGGGTCAACAGAATGTTCGGGCTCTTTTCCACCAAAGAATTTTTTGAATCTTTGCTGGACAGAAGGCATCCTTGTTGGGCCTCCAACTAAAATAACTTTATCAATATTAATCGCTGATAATTTTGCATCTGAGACAGCTCTTTGCATGATTGGATCGAGTCGCTTAAGAGTTGGTTCTATTAAAGATTCTAACTTTGCTCTTGTGAGTTCCATCGTTAAATGAACAGGATTTCCTTCTTTTTGTGAAATATATGGCAAATTAATTGTTGTTGATAAAGTTGTTGATAACTCTATCTTAGCTTTTTCACCGGCATCCTTGATTCTTATCCATGCTTTACTGTCACCTTTCAAATCAATTCCTTCTTTCTTTTTGAATTCTTCAGTTACCCAATCAATTATCTGGTTGTCCATATCAGTTCCGCCAAGTTGGGTGTCACCCGCGGTGGATAAGACTTCTACAACGCCCTCACCATATTCCATTATGGTTATATCGAATGTTCCGCCGCCTAAGTCAAGTACACAAATTTTCATTAATTTATCCTTAGTATCTTTATCTAAACCATAAGCCAAACATGCAGCTGTGGGTTCATTGATCATTCTTACAACTTCTAAACCAGCAATTTCTCCTGCATTTTTTGTAGCAGTTCGCTGGGCGTCATTAAAATATGCAGGAACAGTTATTACTGCTTTCTTAACTTCTTCTCCCAAATATGCTGACGCATCAGTTTTAATTTTTTTAAGAATCATGGCGCTTATTTCTTCAGGTGAAAACTCTTGCATCTTATCTCCTACTTTTAATTTTGCTTTGTAAGTGGTTCCCATTTTACGTTTAATAGCGGTAACTGTTCCATCTGGATTGGATACTGCCTGTCGACGAGCAGGCTCCCCCACTATTTTACGTCCATTCTCATCAAAAGCCACATAAGATGGAAATGCCTTTCCTCCAAGAGTTCTACCCTCTGCTGCAGGGACTATCTCTGGTTTACCCGTACCAGTCAAAACTGCGCAAGCACTATTGGAAGTCCCAAGGTCTATTCCGATTATTTTCTCTTTTCGTTTTGGTTTTTCAGTTTTTTCTTCACTCATAGCTATATCAACTTATTTTCTTGGATTAATTTGTATTAAGATATTAATTTTCAATGGTTTTCTAGAATTTAATAATTTATTTATTTTAGATTGTAAATTTAATCTTGCTAAGTAAATATTAATTATGCGTAATAATTAAATTTTATTTATAATGATCTATATATCATAAAGAATAAATCTGATTATCTATTTTATTTTATATATTTACTGTTCATAAATAATAATAATCGAGTTATGAGGAACCAAAATGGCTGAGGATAATAACAATGAATTAAAAGAAGATTTTAAACCAGAAGTATCTGGTGATACAGAAACAATTCCGATAGGAGAAAAAAAAAATGTTGAAATAAAATTAGAGCCTCAAGAAATTAAAAAATTGGAGGAAAAAGACCATTTTGAGCTTGATTATTTTTCTAAAGAAGATATCATTAAAGAGAAAGAAGAAATCGAAAAGAAATTAGCTGATCTTAAAGAGAATGTTGAAAAACTACAAAAAGAAAAGGAAGAATCAAAGAAGAAATACTTACACCTTCAAGCTGAATTTGAAAATGCTCAAAAGAGATGGGATAAAAACCGACAAAATTTAAGAATCGAATATACAGCTTTAGTCTTAAAAAATTTCTTACCTTTATACGATTCTTTCAAAAAGGCAATTGAGACTGCTAATGAAACAGAAAAGAGTCTATTAAATGGATTTTATAACCAATTTATGAGTATATTCAAATCCTATGGAGCTGAACCCATACAAGTAAATTTAAACGATCCATTTGATTATAACTTTCATGAAGCTTTAACTTCGGTTGAAAAAGAAGATATACCAGAGAATCGAATACTAGAAATAATCCAAGATGGTTTCAAATACGGAAAAGAAGTTATTCGTTACACAAAAGTCATAATCTCACGAAAACCTAAACCCCCCGAACCTGAACCAGAGACTACAGAAGCAGAAGCCCCTAAAAGTGAAGAATCAGAAACAGAAGAGGAAAGAACTGAAAAAAAGGAACTTGAAGAAAAAAAGCACAAAAAAACAAAAGAAGAGAAACATAAAAAGGATAAAAAGAAAGATTGATTTATTTCAATAAAATTTAACTATTTTTATTTCAGGTTTATTCACTTAGTGATATTTTATTTGCTTTTTTCTTAATTACCTTATAATATCGTGGGGTTGAAGAATGATATTGTAGATAAGAGTCTCCAAACGTACGTTCTAAATGTTTTTCCTCGGAAAGAATATAGAAATGATTAATAATAATCCATGTCAATGCTAAAAATAAAGTGAAAAATGATCGGCTCATTATTCCAATACCTATTAAACCAAGGCCTCTACCTAAGGATTGTGGATTTCTGCTTATTTTATATATCCCCTCTGTCATAATTTCATCAGCATTTCTTCCCATTGCTCGTGAAATAGACTTTATACCCGCAAAGTATAATAAATAAATAAGTACACCTAGTAATGATGGAAACAACCCAATAAGAAAGAAGATATAATGAAAATATAAATTTTCATTAAGATTTATAATAGGCCAAGTACTCATCCAAGCAGTATAAAATGCAAAACCAACAAATAATTCATGATATAAAATGCATAATATTGAAGTACATCTGGTTCGCTTTTGATGAGCTCTGTATTCCTTTTTAGTTTTAAATAACAGATATATGCCTAATGAGAAAAAAACCAAATAAATCACATAAACCAAAAAAAGTGCATAAGAATCCATATGTAATAGAATTTCGAATATAAGAGTATATACTTCTAGTATTCACAGCTTTATTTAAATCTTTAAAAATAACTATTTATATTTCAGCTTTATTTTTTGCTCAATGATATTTAATTACTTATTATTTTTTTTCTAATTCCCTTATAATATCGTGGTGTTGAAGTGCAATATTGTAGATAAGAGTCTCCAAATGTATCTTCTAAATGTTTTTCCTCATTAAGAATATAGAAATGATTAATAATAATCCATGTTATTGCGATAAATAAGGTGAATAACGATCGCCCCATTATACCAATGCCTATTAATCCAATACTTCTACCTAATGATTGTGGATTTCTACTTATGCTATATATCCCCTTGGTAACGATTTCATCAGGATTACGACCGATCGCTCGTTGAAAAGACTTCATTCTAAAACAATAAATAGTATAAATAAGTAGGCCAAAAAAAGATGGAAAGAACCCAATAAACGCAAAGATATAATGAATATGCAAATTTTCATTAAGATTTATAATAGGCCAAGTATTCATCCAAGCAGTATAACATGCAAAACCTACAAATAATTCATGATATAAAAAGGCTAATATTGAAGTAAAAATGGACCGTTTCTGATGATCCCCGTATTCTTTTTTAGTTTTAAATAACAAAAATATACCTAATAAGAAAAAAACCACTGTGATAACATAAACTAAAAAAAGTATATAAGAATCCATATGTAATAGAATTTCGAATATAAGAGAATATACTACTAGTATTCACAGCTTTATTTAAATCTTTAAGAACTGCTTTTTGAATTTAACCTAAAAGATTAATAGGTTTGATTTTTTATTATGCATAGATTAGAAAGAATAATAGATTAAAAAAATTAAAATATTATATAGAGCTGAAATTGAAATATGGCTGAGGAACCACAGCTTCCTTCTATTCCGAGTATTACAGATGATTGGGACAGGAAGAAAAGATTTGTCGAAAAAAAACATAGTGTAATAAAATGTGGAAATTGTTCAGAAAATTTTTCAAGAATTTTTAAACCCGGAGATTTTGTTTTTAAGAAATTGACAGAAGAAGAATGTGAAAAATGTCATAGAACAAAATCATTAACAGTTATAGAAATTTATTCAGAGTGGATTGATCCTAAAAAAAAAAAAAATAGCTAGGTCTCAACACTTCATTTTGTTAAAAAAAAAAGATTTTGTGTATTATTAGTTCTTAGTTCTTTTTCTATTAATCCAAATATATAAACATCCCAAAGCTATACCAAATACTATTAAAATTGAGATGACAAAAAAGACTAAAATGCCGAGTGCGTTGATATCTAGAAAATAATATATATAATCACCCGTTAATGTGCCATGGATAACAGCGAATATTATATAACCTAATGGATATATGATCTAATAAGGTAAATAGTTCCATTTATATCTCACTTTATTTTCAGTTAAAACCCAATCGACTATGAATGCAATTGGGGTAACATAATGTAGAATAAAATTACTAAATGCTGCGAATCCTGTGGGTTGGTAAAATGGGCTCAATAGAATTGCAAAGACCACGAAAGTTATTGTTATATACATAGTAAAAGCACCTTTTAGAGGACCCATAATTTTATCGAGAGATTCGGGTTTATTATGCCAAATAATTGCTAATGTGAGCCATATAGTAACTATTAAGTTTGTTTGCATAGTGAAAGCTTTGAAGCTATTAAACCAAGGAAGAACTGATCCATAAGTAAAGGCATAGATTGAAGCACTTGCTATTAGTGTAAACCAACTTAATGTAGCAAAAACAATACGATAAATTAAAAGATTTTTACTTGAAAGAGTCAAGTTTTTCATTTTTATAATGACCTTAAAAATATTTAGATATTTATTTAGCAAAAAGAATAATATTAAAACCATTCCATTCGGGATATCATTTAAATTATAAAAGTAAGATTTTTACTCCTCAAGCCCTAACATCTTAATTATTAGGTTTGCCATAGAATAAGGATCTAACGATTTCTGAATAGCTTGATCTATATACTTTCCTATTTCTTTATTAGAGTTGAGTAATTTCTCAACCTTTTTTGTTAATTTAAGCTTTAAAATCTGTAAGGTCTCATTTTTAACCCTATTTTTCATATAGTTTGAAATAACACCTGATGTTTCTAGAAATAATTTATGTTTTTTTATTAATTCAAGAAGCTCATCAAAATTTTCTCCAATTTTAGAATTCACTTTTGTAATTTCTGGTGTCCACATTTCTATTTTCGCGTATTTTTCACTTATATCTTTTGAATCATATTTATAATTATTTCTAAATTCTAACATTTGCTTTATTTCAGCTACTTTTTTATCTGCTCC
>JAEOTV010000241.1 GCA_016839635.1 Promethearchaeota archaeon
TAACTACACAACGTTTTACAGAAGATTTGCTTTTGGGGATGCAAGATAAACCAGAATGGATGAAAGGTTACATATTTATAATGACATATATTACTGGAGATACTCAAAAAGATATAGATCAACAGACTAAATTATTGAAAAAAATTTATAGAAAAAATAATGCCAGATTCATGAATGCGCCTGATAAAATGCATAGAATCTATATGGGAAAGCCAATTTTTGCAGCGGGTGCGGCAGATTATCGAAAGGGAGGAGGATTTGAATATGTTGGAGCGTTTGTACCACTTGAAAAAGTTCCAGATGGATACTTAAAAGCTGCTGAAATTTCAAGAAAGTATGGAATTCCTCCGACAGTAGGATCAAGATTGATGAGTGGAACCCATACAGTTGTTATGTTCTTTTCTTATTCATTTAACAGAGCAGATCCGAAAGATATGGAAAATGCTAGAAATGCACTTCACGAAACGAACGAACTTGCTTTAGAATTAGGTGGAATTCCATGGAAAGTAGAATTAGGTGGACAACAATTACTTCTTGAAAAAATGGATCCTAATTATAAGAAATTATTAAAAACTCTTAAAGACACTTTAGATCCTAATGGGATAATGAATCCAGGAAATTGGGAGGTGAAATAATAATTACCGTAGAACAGAAACAAGATTGGAAGGATATTGTTCATCGATGCTTTCGATGTGGTTATTGTAAATTTACAGAGGATTTTAGTGATTTTAATTGCCCAAGCTATAAAAATTTTAGATTTGAGACCTATAGTACAGGGGGCAGGTTATGGTTAATTTATGGTATTTTAAGTGGTGAAATAAATTGGAATGAAGGTGCTGTTAATTCAATATTTGCCTGTACGACGTGCGGAAATTGTACTGAAAATTGTAGATTTGATAAATTTAAAGATTTTTTAGTTGATTTTATTGAAGCTGGTCGAGCATTAGCTGTTGAAAATGATTTTTGTCCCGAAAAACAAAAAATTTTGTTAGAAAGAACAGAAAATCCTGATTATTTCAATCCATATGGAGAACAAAATTCAGACAATACCCAGTTAAAAGAGAAATATAATTTGCCAGATGAAGCAGAATGGGTCTACTTCATAGGGTGCACTTCCAATTATCGGCAAAAAGATCTTAGAGATGCTACTATAAGATTCCTTAAGAAAGCAAAGATAGATTTTACTCTGATCGATGAGCATTGCTGCTGTAGCCCTCTCCTTCGAACAGGTCAAATAAAACCGGTAAAAGATTTTATGAACTATAATATTGACCAGATCAATAGAACTGGAGCTAAAAAAGTGATAACATCATGTGCTGGTTGTTATCGAACCATAAAAAAAGATTGGTTAAAATTGGATGCGGCTTACGGATTTGAGGTATATCACACCGTTGAATTAATTAAGAAACTTTTAGATGAAGATAATATTTCTATCAATTCAGAATTTCAAAAAACAGTAACTTATCATGATCCTTGTCACTTAGGGCGCCATGTGGGGATGTATGGGACTCCTAGAGAAGTATATAAGAAAATTCCTGGAATTAAATTGGTTGAAATGCGAAGAAACAGAGAAAATGCTTGGTGTTGTGGTGCGGGAGGAGGTGTGAAGATAGGATATCCAGAGTGGTCGTTAGAAGTCTCAAAGGAAAGATTAGAAGAAGCTAAAGAAACTGGTGCGTCTGTAATATCTTCAATATGTCCATTCTGTAGAACGAACTTATCAGATGCCAATGAAAAGTTTAAAATGGATCTTGAAGTAATAGACTTATTAGAAATTTTAGATATACTAGATATTAGTGTAAATGAATAAAAATAATAAAAAGAATATACTTTTATTTTTAATTTTAATAATTTAATTCTTCCCCAAGTGCCATACGAGCTAAATCACTTAGCAGATAATTCTTCAATCCTTTTCTCTCTGCTTTTGCTCCTAAAACTTGCTTACACATAGGACAATTATATACACAAGCTTCTGCACCATGTTCAAGCATGTCGTTAACGTTTTTATTTTGGGTTGGTCTTATTAATTTGCTTTTACCTATCCCTCCAAATGGTCCTGCACAACATAATGCATTTTCTCTATCGTATTCTCTAGCTACTCGTTCTACGCCTATTAATTCACAAATTTTATCCACCCATTTATCAGTTTCAGGTATAAATCTATTGGAGCAATTTCTTTGATATGCAATCTTCATATTCAGCTTAGTTAATTCTGATTCATGTTCCTTGAGATAATTATATACATATTCAAAAAGATGAATTGGTTTAAAGGGAACCTCAATATTATTTCTTTGACAATATGATGTCCATAATCCATAGCATTCGTCATGCCAACAAATTAATTCTTTTATTCCATGTTTTCTAATATTATCCATTATAATTGGAAGTCTTTCCCTAATTACTGAATCCTTGGCCATATGGTGATATTGTAAATTGCAGAAAAAAGCTCTACCAGCGATATATTGCAGATTTTCAAACATTTGACCCTTCATTTCTTCAGGAGTTAATCTTGTGAAGGTACATTTATTAAAAACTGGTTTATCAGGATCAATTTCCTTCAATCGCAAATCATCTGGAGGTTTAAATCTATCAATTGTTGTTTGTAGTTTTTCAGGATCCATATCAAGACTATTATATTTCTCCTGTAATTCTGTAATCAGATCAAATGGATGTGAATTATATGGACAATACTCATCGCAAGCGAAACATGTAACGCATTCTTTTAGGACGAATGACTCTTTTCCATTCATCATCTTTTCGATTTCAATTCTTCCCGTTTCCTTATCAATATCAATCCATTGACATCTCGTTAAGCAATCTATATTTTCACATTCAGAACAATGAGATTTATCAAACATGGTAGTATCAGTTTTTATATTTTTAATTTAAACCTTAATTTTTGTATTATTTATAATGCAAATATTTAGACAGAGTTTTTAATTTTATGAAAACATGCTTAAGAAAATTATAGGAGATTCCTATCAATAAAATTGATGAGACTTTTAGAAATATTTCTATTGCGATAATGGAAATAGATTATACATTAGAAAGGAATTTTAAAAAAAAGAAAAAATTGATTTATGACTTTATTAAAATATTAGAAGTCCTGCTCCATTACCAAATAACATTAAAAACCCGAGAAAGATGGAAGCTGTTAATGACATTACTACTAGCAATGTGTTGATACTTGGACCTGCAGTGTCTTTAAATGGATCTCCTACAGTATCTCCCGTAATGGAAGCCTTATGAATTTCAGTACCTTTGCCTCCAAGATTACCATCCTCAATCCATTTTTTTGCATTATCCCATGCTCCACCCGCATTAGACATCATAATTGCAAAGACAAAACCAGATAAAATCGCACCTGTAAGGAATGCTCCTAACGCTGCCACACCAAAAAGTATCCCAACTACAATTGGAATGAATATTGAAATAACACTCGGTATTACTAATTCTTTTAAAGAGCCCTTTGTTGCAATATCAATCGTTCTACCAAAATCGGCAGGTTCCTCACCAGTTAATATTTTTGGATTAGATTCAAATTGTCTTCGAATCTCATCAACCATTTTAGCAGCATTTCTCTGTACTGCACGAATTAATAACGCTGAAAATAATGCAGGCACAACAACCCCTATAAAAGCGCCTATTAATACATTTAAGTTAAGAAGATCCATTACATCAATAGTCCCAGGAATAATATCATTAGCTTCTGCTGCAAATGAAAATAATAATGCTAGAACAGTTAAGTTTGCAGCTCCTATCGCAAATCCTTTAGTAATAGCTTTAGCAGTATTTCCGGCAGAATCTAAATGATCTGCTGTGCGTATTACATCATCTCCTAAATCTCCTTGTTCTGCTATAGCTCTCGCATTATCAACAATAGGACCATAAGCATCATTGGAAACAATAGTTCCTACTATAGCAAGCATTCCAACAGCTGCCATTGCAACCCCAAAAACACCACCTAATAGATAAGTAACCACCATAGCAAATATAATTCCAATAGCAGGTGGAACTACACTTAATAATCCATATGAAAAGCCACTCAGAATAACAACAGCATGTCCTTCTTGGGCGGCTTCAGCTATTTTTCTTGTAGGCTTTCTATCAGCTCTAGTAAAATAATCGCTTGTAAAACCAAGTATAATACCAGCAAGAAGTCCTATAACAGCACATCCACATAATTTCCACAACATTGTTGCTTCTTCTCCAGTTAATCCAATAACCATTATTAGAGTAAACAAAGCAGCCAAAGCTGCAAAAAATAATGTGGATAAATAAGTTCCTGTGTTTAGAGCTTTACCAGGATCATCAGATCCTTTCCATTTTATAAACAAAATACCAAGAAGCGATGCTAATAAACCTACACCACATAAAACTATGGGAAAGACAGTATACACGAATCTTCCAGCTTCTGTTAAAGTAATATCCACAATCAGAGGTAATGTTGCAGCTAACATCATTGCTGCTATGATTGAAGCAACATAGGAGTCGAAAAGGTCACTTCCCATTCCTGCAATGTCCCCAACGTTATCGCCAACATTGTCAGCGATGGTTGCCGGATTTCGTGGATCGTCTTCTGGGAGGTTATATTCTGCCTTCCCTACTAAATCAGCACCAACATCTGCCGTTTTTGTAAATATGCCCCCGCCGCATTTCATGAATAATGCGACGCTACTCGCTCCAAAACTAAATCCCAGCACTATCATAGGATCAGGTACAATCCAATATAAAACTGAAACTCCGATTAAGGCAACTCCAACTACTGCAAGTCCCATAACCGACCCTCCAAAAAATGCTATATCAAATCCTTTTTTAGTCCCTATGGTGCAACCTTGTGCGGCTCGTGTATTTGCCTTAACACCGACATACATTCCTAACCAACCTGCTAGCATAGATCGAACAGCACCAATTATATAAGCAATCATCTGTTCCCAATTGAAAACTTCAGGAAATAACCTTGTGTATGTAGTACTATCTTCAAAAGGGGATGGTAAAAACAACATAGCGACTGCAAGAGCCGCAACAAAGATCCCTAAAATCTTATATTGAACTTTAATATATGTCTTCGCACCTTCTTCGATATATCCTGCTACTTCCACCATTCTTTCGTTTCCGGGATCCTCTTTTAAGACTAAGTATCTAAAAAAGAAAGCCATTGCTATTGAGATTATACCTGCAATTAATGCAACAATTAAAATTAATGGTACAGCCATAATTTTTCACATATTTACTATTTTTTTGTTAAATTTTTTACATTATAATAGTGTAATAATATCAAACAAAATTACCTAAATCATTAAAATATTTTGAATTTAAATTAATATTAATTTGAAATAAAATTAGCCTTTCTTTTATTGCTAACAATATTTTAAATATTATTCTGGATAGAGATGTGAGGATTTCTTGTTTTTAATAATTAGAAAAAAAATAGATTTAAAATTTAAGGAGCAACTGTTATTTGCTTCTTATCAAAATTTTCAGGATTTCCTCCTTCTTCAAGAAATTCTGCATAATTTTTTAAACATTTCAATAATAATTCCCCCGCCTTCACGAGGATTTTTTCATTCTTTTCGTCATCAAATTCACCCCATAAAGTGGCTTCCACCAAATTTCCTTTTGGATTTAGGATATAGCCCATTGAATTAAAAATTCCTCCTTCAATGTTCATTGAAAGCCGTTCTGGTTCAATAGTTTCAGTACGAATCGTATTAAAATCCCCAACTGTAGATTTTACAGCGAATTTAGTCTCTGATATCTTTGTAATATCCTTTACTGCGAGATTCCATTTAGGTCCTAACATAGTGTTATTTAAAATATCAAATATATTATTTTGAGGAGCATTAATTTCAGTCTTTCTTTCAACACGTGCCAATTTTTCCACCTCTATTTTTTTTTTGATTTAAAATGTGTGCATTATACATTTATGACAAATTTGCTTATATACATTTGTGTAGTTATAATTACTGAAGTAGTATTTAATATATTAGATAATAGAAATAATTAGGAAAAAAAGACTAATTTGAATTTTAACTTTTAATCAAAACTGTTTTTGTATCATAATATTAAATTAATTAGGACATTTTTCTTAATATAATTGCAATAGGAGAATATTAAAAAATAAAGTCTTTGACTTTTTTTATATTAATTATCGAATGATTGAAAATGTGATATGCCATGGAAGAATTAAATTGTGAAATTCTTGTTATTGGTAGTGGTCCAGCGGGGCTGACTGCGGGGATTTATTGTGCTCGTGCAAATAGAGATGTCATAATTCTCGACGGAAAAGAGTTATCAGCTTTAGCAAGAACCAAAGAAATTCAAAATTGGCCTGGAGAAATTGATATTAAAGGAAAAAAACTGTTGGAAAAATTTAGGGCTCATGCTGAAAGTTACTCAGAGAATGTGAGAATCATTAAAAGTGATGTTATTTCACTAATGTTTGGAATGGGTGTGAATAAGACATCGACTAGAACAGCAAATATTACTTCTGATGTTGTTATTATTGCCACAGGTGGAGGTGCTCGAAAAGAAATAATTAAAGGAGAGGATTCTCTCCTTGGATTTGGTGTTTCCTATAGTGCTTTATGGGACGGACCATTGTATAAGGATAAAGTAGTCTATTTATATGGTAATGACGAAGAAATGTTAGATGATGCTTTAGCTCTTCAACAAATGGGTTGTATCGTACGTATAATCACAACTGTAGGTATTGAAAAATTACCTGAAAAAGTATATAAAGTAAAAGAAGCGGGAATTGAGATTTTTGAAAATATGGAAATAATTGAAGCCGTTCCAGATTCTGAAGGTATAATTCAAAAAATTTTATGTAAATCTACTAAACCAGAATCAGAAAATTTCGAAGATATAAAGGAATTTAAATTAAGTTGTCTGTTTATTTTATCTCATATATCCTCTAATTCTATTTTCAAGAAAGCTGGAGTAGAATTAGATGAAATGGGAAATATTAAAGTGGATGAAGAACAAAAAACAAATCTTAAAGGGGTTTATGCTGCGGGAGATTGTACTGGTGGAACCTTCCAAGTTATTTTTGCAGTAGCAGAAGGTGGACGTGCAGGGATCAACGCATGTAAATATCTTCGACAATTAAAGAAGGAATAACTTCTCCAAAAACTAAATTGAAAGAAAATTTAAACATTTATTAAGATTATAATATATATATTTAGAAAAATCTACAAAGTTAAGGAGATAAATATTGTCTGATAATAATGAAATTGATCTCGCTGTTATTGGTGGTGGACCTGCTGGATTGACGGCAGCAATTTATGGTGGAAGAATGGGTTTAAAAACTGCTCTTTATGAGGGTAAAGGTTTTGGAGGCTTAGCAGGAACGGCACCCAAAATTGAAAATTATCCAGGATTCTTGAGTATCAATGGTCTTGAATTAACAGAAAAAATGAGAGAACAAGCTGAAAATTGGGGTACTACTTTTCACTTTAATGAAGTCTCCGCAATCAATCCAAAAGAGATGACTATAACTACGTATGAGGGGGAAACAAAAGCTAAAGCAATTATCATTGCGACTGGTTCGAAGCATTTAACACTTGGATTATCTAATGAGTTTGAATTAGTAGGGAATGGAATTTCTTATTGTGCTACTTGTGATGGCCCTTTATTTCGAGATCAAGTAGTTGCTACTGTTGGTGGTGGTAATGCAGCTGGTTTAGAAGTAATTTATCTTTCAGGTGTAGCAAAAAAAGTTTATCTTATTCATAGACGTCACTGTATGCGAGCAGAAGCTTGTATTGCAGATGAGGTTACGGCATTAAACAATGTTGTACCAATGTATAATTCCACTATTGAAGAAGCTATAACTAAAGATGATAAATTGGGAGAATTAAAAATCAAAAATCATGAGACTGGCGAAATTTTTAATATAAATGTAAAAGCTCTCTTCATTGCAATAGGAGTTAAGCCGCAAAGTGATTTAGCGAAAAATGCAGGGATAGAACTTGATAGGGATAATTGTATTAAAGTCAATAGAAATCAAGAAACTAATTTTTCCGGTATATATGCAGCGGGAGATGTAACAGGGGGAATACGACAGGTAACTACTGCTGTTGGTGAAGCGACAACGGCTGCTATGAATGCTTACCTATATATTAAACAAGGTTGGTATGGAGAGGGACAGAAAAGATAATCAAAATATATCCCTTTCTGAAGTATTCTATTGTATGTTACTTAGATATTATATTCTATTATGTAATATCCCGATCATACTGTATTCATCATGGAAAACTATAAAATTTCTGATTTTATAGAAGACTTTTTGATTGCGAAAGAAGTTGAAGAAGGATGTGCTTCCTCCACTATTAAGGCATATCGTTATGATCTTCAAAAATTTATTGAGCTTGTAGGAGATCTCCAAATTAATTCTCCTTTACTTCGTCAAAAAATACGCCTCTTCTTGAAAAAGTTAAATGAAATAAACTATACTAAGAAAGGGATAGGAAGAAAAATCGCTTCATTACGTTCTTACTTCAAATTTCTAACCTTAAATGAGTTTATATCAAAAGATCCTATGAGTACAATTAAAACTCCGAAAATTAAACTTGAAGAAAGTTTACCCAAGTTTTTAAGAATTTCTGATATGGAAGTAATCTTTAATAAATTGAAGGATCGACGATTATTCAACTCTCGTAAAAGTGAGCGATATTATTTAATTATCAGGTTATTATATTCTACTATGGCAAGAGTAAGCGAATTATGTAATATAAAAATTAGAGACATTGATTTTGAGAGAGGCTATATACAACTTCGAGGAAAAGGAAACAAAGAGAGAATAGTACCAGTTGATCAAAAAACTATAGAAATTTTTAAAGAGCATCTTAAAAATAGGATAAGTTATGATTCTGAAGAATATCTCCTAGTTAATACAAGAAATCAAAAATTAAGCCCTCGTGTTGTTCAAACAGACATTAAAACAATTAAAGAAAGATGTGGCTTTAGCGATTCTAAAATAATCACACCCCATGTTTTCAGACATACGGGAGCAACACACTTAAGACGTTCAGGCATGGATATTAGCGAATTACAAGATATTTTGGGACATTCAAGTCCAAATACAACCCGAATTTATGCTAAAAACGATATAACAAAATTAAAAGAATCGTACTCACAAATGCACCCTCTCAACAATCTAGATAAATTATAGATATTAATCTATTTTTTTAATTAAAAAATTTTTTATAGAAAAAACATAATTTAAGTAGTATAAGAAAATTTATACTTAGATTGTTCTTTTATTACTTATAAATCAAAATTTTATATCAAATTTTATCGATTTGCCATGGACGAGGATGAATTCAGAAAACAATTTATGAAGAAGTCGGTTTTTAGACAAGCGAGTTCCCTTGATCTAAGTTATGTACCCGATAAATTATATTGTCGAGATGATGCTCTTAAAACATTGATATTCAATTATAGGAGAATTATGGAAGAAAAGGAGCAACCTTCTATTAATTGTTTGATCTTAGGAAAGGGAGGAGTTGGTAAAACGTGCACTGCACGGTTCTTTGGAAAACAATTCAGAACTATAGCAATTGAAAATGATGTTAAATTATTCTTAGAATATTTTAATTGTATCAATTTCCGCTCTAAAAGTAAGATCATCAGAGAGCTACTAGCCAAATATCAACATGGCAGTGGTAGAGGGTTTAGTGACGACGAGGCATTAAAATTAATACTTTCTCAATTAATTCGAGATAAAGGCTACATGCTCTTAGTCATTGATGAGATTCATCTCTTAAAACCGGATGAAGTTCTAGCATTTCTTGATATTGCAGAAACATTTGGCCATCAGAACGCCAAATTATCATTACTTTTAATTTCAAGAAGTAAAGATTGGATGACAATTGAAACTGAAAGAATACTAAGCAGATTGAACGAGAAAATTCTATTAAAACCCTATAATTTTGATGAATCTATTCGAATCTTAGAATATCGTAGTGATATTGCATTCAAAGAAAATGTTATTGATAATGAGCTTTTAACAATGAATGCTCAAATCGTTGTTGATCATAAAAATATGAGGCATGGTATCGAGATTTTACGGAAAAGTGGGTCATTTTGCGATAAGGAAGGGATTGATCGTATAAATGCTGATATTATCAGAGAAGCTTCTAATGATGTATATCCTACTTTTAGAAACGACATCGTAGATCAATTAAAAGATCAAGAATTGTTAGCGTTGTACGGAATAGTACGTTCATTAATTGATAAAGGTGAACCTTTTACACTAGTAGATGATGCGTTTGATGAATATAATGCAATCTGTGAGAATTATTCAATAGAACCTCATGTTAAAATGAGTTTTAGAAAATATGTTCGTCAACTTACTCAACTTAAAATTGTTGCTTCTAAAACTGTAAGAATTGAAGATGCCACTCGTGGAAGGCATCTAGAAATAACTCTGTTAGATATACCTGCCATTAAACTTTTAGAATTATTAGAAGATATTATTGAAAAAAAATTCAGAAGTTAAATTAAAAGTTTAAATTTTTTATCAATATGACTCTTTTTTAATTTGTCCCTAAATATAATTCACTTATATTATAGTATTTCTTTATTTTTTCTACTCTTAATATTTTTCTTTGTCAGATTTAGATGAAGAATACCATTCAAGCCATTCCTTTCGACGATTTTTCTTTTGTTGCATATCATCACCGTCTGTAATATTTTCACTTCTTACTTTTTGCCAATATCTATCCAACTCATGTCGAGAAAGTGATAATCCACATGATTGGCAAACAACTTGCTTTATGGCTGAATGATATTTCATAAATCCTCCACACTCAGGACAACGAGCCATAATAAAATTTTGATTATTGTTAATATATTATATTAATAGAATTAATTAGTGTTAAAATATTTTTTGACATAAAATATAAACTCTAATTATTTGTATGAATTTTATAACTAATTTTTACTGTGTTGAGAAATGAAATCAGACGTATTTTATTTTACTGCTCGAACGCACTCTCATGAGCAAAGTATGAGCAAATTTAAAGGTTCTTTAAGTTTGAAGAAACTTGGATTTGAGCAAAAGATTAAAAGCGGGGATCAAATAGTAATTAAAACCCACTTTGGAGCATTAGAAAATATTAGATATCTCCGTCCTAGTTATCTGCGATTTTTATGTGATTATGTTAAAGAAATAGGAGGTATCCCCTCTGTAGCAGAATCATGTGGATGGGGTATTCCAGAAAGCATATCTGGCACTCATACAGAGTATTCTGGTAGAGCCACTGAAGCAGAATATTTAGAAACTGCATTAAAGCATGGATTTACTGAAGAAACTATGGGTTGTCCAATTCTTATGTTAGATGGAAAAGATGGAAGTGATATTGAATTACAAAAAGTTAACGGAAATCTATTCAAAGAAGTACTGGTGGCTGGACGTTTAAGAGAATTTGATTATTTGATATTAGCTACTCATTTTAAAGGGCATGCAGGTGCAGGTTTTGGTGGATCAATAAAAAACTTAGGTATTGGATGTGTTTCGAAAGGTGGTAAGGTTGAAGCACACACTGGTAAAACTTTTGATTTCGATTTCGATAATTGCAATCCGAAATGCAAAAACTGTGTTTATATATGCCCTACAAAAGCTTTATCTAAAGATAAAAACAATAAATTGGTTTTTAATGAGGAAAATTGTAAATTTTGCTATATGTGTGCTTCTGTATGCAAAGATAAAGTAATTAACTTAGGGAGTGCTTCTCGTGAAGAATTTATCACTCAGATGGTAGATAATGCAAAAGGAGTAGTTGATTATTTCGGTA
>JAEOTV010000242.1 GCA_016839635.1 Promethearchaeota archaeon
AAAAAAGTTAAGTAGGGTTGAATTATGAGTAAAAGAGAAGAAATGAAGTGGGCAATTGTGCATATTTTCAGTTCATATAACAACACTTTAGTCACAGCAACTGACCTCAGTGGAGCTGAAACATTTGATATCATGATGATCCAACTCATTATTATTATACTCAGTTCGGAAGAGATTTTAGAAAAGTTCGTGCACGTGATATAGCTAAAGCGGACGAGGCTTCTAACAGAAGAGTTATAACTATACGCTTAAAGGCAATTCAAGGTTTTGATATAAATAATATTCATTTGTTTCAAGATGAAATAATTAGGCAGTTCGAAGAACAAACCGGTGAGGAGCTTAACGTAGAGTCTCAATTTAACTATGATTTTTCCTCAAATAGTCTGATTAAGACTACCCGAGCAAAGACTAAATTGGCTTCACAGATGCATATTGATAATTTTATAGGAAACAAATAAATTTAATTATTTTTTTTATTTTATTGTAAATGAATATAAAAAATCCGACTAAAGAGTTTGTAACTTCCTTTTGTAAGGAATATGATGTAGAAGTATGTCATGACAGAACTGTAGAATTCTGTCCATGCAGATTTAAGCTTAGGACATCATACTTCTGTAATTTTAATCAAATGCTAGTTGATCTATGCCAAGAGAAGAGAAGTCTAAGATATAAAAGGTTTTTTAAATTAATTTGTGAGGAAAATAGGAGAGAACTAGAAAGTACTGATTTCTTAAGTAAAGACATTCAGCTCCGTATGGAAAATTTTGTTAAGGATGTGAAAAGTGGAAGGATTAAAGTTGGCGATTTTGCTTATTGCACCACATTAGATAAAGATGTCAAAATTCTCGAGCTACCAGAAGAAAAGTATTTTGATATATACCGTCAATTTGGAGTTTTTCCTGGAGATGTGAAGTACAAAACTCTCGATGGTGAAATTGGATTAGCACCAGTAGCAACTATCAATAAAATTTCGAAAGGAGAATATGTAGCAGATTATATATTAGATAGAAAAGAAAACTCTTCTGAAGAAAAAGTGGAGCATCTAGGACGGTTAGCGAAAAGGACAGGTTTGCGAGTTAAGATTACAAAGACCGAGGCACTCTATAAGATAGAATTTAAAGGGGATACACAAAGGGAAGTTGATGAATTTGTTGAACTTTGTAAGTTACCACAATTTTTATCTATCTAGGTTTCCCCTCTATTTTTTTTCTTATTTTAAATCAAAAAACTTATTTTTTATAGACAAATATTATTCATATCAAATAAGAGTAATGATTAAAATGAGTAAGCGTGAAGAGATGAAATGGGCTATTGTCCATATTTTCAGTTCATATAATAACACAATTGTGACAGCAACGGATTTAAGTGGTGCCGAGACGTTTGCTAAATGCTCTGGCGGTATGGTTGTCAAGGCCGACCGTGATGAAAGTAACCCATACGCCGCGATATGAGGCGTCATTTCGATTCCTCACGAAAAGCAGTGTGGGTTCCGCGTGGCTAATGATCTTCGAGATAAAGGTGTCAGAGGAATACATATAAAAGTGAGAGCTCCAGGTGGGAATAAATCGCAAACTCCTGGTCCAGGAGCACAAGCCTGTATCCGTGCCCTTGCAAGAGCAGGATTACAAGTTGGTAGGATTGAAGAAGTTACCCCTAAAAGTCATGACCACTGCCGGAGAAAAGGTGGGCATCGTGGCCGGAGAGTATAAAATAGAACGTCCCATTCTCTGAACTGGATTTATTTTTTATCCGAAAACTCTTTATCTTTATTGAGATGTCTTTTTATAGACTTTTCTTTTTGTTCATAATAGTAATTAATATAGTTTGGTTAGATGTGAATAATTTAAAATTAGTAATAAATAGAATAACCATAATATTTGCAAATATCAAGAGAAACCACTTTACTTTTGGTAACGGATATTCCTTTTTTTTTGAGAAATAATAAAATATAGTGAAAATAAGCAATCCAATCATAACATTAATAATCATAATTAAAAGCTTAATCACTCATTTCTCTTTGAAGATCACATCATATTCCATTCTTAATCTTTATTTATTAATTATTATTTGTGATTTTTTTTTAATTGGTTATATGAAAATTCTAAAGTTTGGAATTCCTTATCAATGATAGGGCCACAATATTCTCGCACTTTCCTTATCAATCCTAGATCTGATTCTTTCATTAAAATCAGGCGATCTGCATACATATATATGATTGAATTGAGAAGCATGATTTTATCTTCTTCAATAACATCTTCATAATCAATCAACACATCACTTTGAGTATTATCAAACTGATTGATGGTGATGGAAAAGTGAGGATCTAAAGGCATGTATATAATTGCATAATCACGGCTTAAAAGGGTAGAATATTCAACTCTATCCTCGCTAGATAAATAAGATGGGAAAAATTCTATATTATTGTAAACTACAGGAGTTTCGGATGTTATGAATGGAATTTCTGTATGATTTGTGATTAAAGTCATTTTTGACCATTTGAAAATCCTTTCAAATGTATTGTATAAGATCATATCTTCATGTAATTTACTTAAATCTTTTTCAATATTTTCTTTAGGCTTTTTAACTAGATATAAACGCATTATCGATTGGCTAAATTCTTCTTCGGACATATTTTGCATAAATTTGAGATCAATTTCAAGTTTTTTGCGAAATTTTGGAGTTCTAACAATTTGAGCCATCATGAATCTAAAAATATTATAAGGATTTATAAACAATGAATCTCTTATCCTCCTAATTTCCTTAAATTCCGTACTTACTGATGCTTCAATTTTCTCTAGATATTTCTCTACTTTTTTAGAATAAATTCCTTTCTTTACCCCAATATTTTCTAATGAAGTTGCATAAATGTCTCCATTCTTGATCTTATCATGAACATAAATTAGATATTCTTTTCTGGTTGGAGGTCTATATGTTTTATGATTAAAATTTTTATTTAAGTAATTTTCCGAAAGATGGGCAAAGTTCTGTAAATAAACTACTGGACATATATGATTTCTTATAACAGATTGATCATATCTTAATTTGTAATCTTGTGGATGTATTTTTTTCATATGTTTTTTAAGATGCTCAACTTCAACATTGCATAAAGGACATATCTTCATTTCTCTATCACTGGAACACGATTATATAATAAAATAATCCCTTTTCTCTCTAATAAATATAGGGGTTTAGCTAATTTTTATTCAATCATTTAATAGAAAAAAGATAAAAAGTTTATTTTTTTAAAAGAATACGCTCCTCTCTATGATCTGAATGATTTATTTATCCGAAATCTATTCGACTTTTTTAAGAAATCTGTTTGCAAATTTTTCTCACTAGTCCTATCTCATAAAAATTACTCCTATTACTATTAAAAAGATGACAGCTATAATACAAAA